>NZ_JACHFL010000007.1 GCF_014201875.1 Deinococcus humi
GCTATGACACTGTCGCCGAATTGCGCAAGGCCCTCTACGCGGCCTTAACGGTTCTGGACGCTCAATTTATCTAAAAACTATTCGCGATCTACTTAAGTGCTGGTTGGTTGTTCAGCTGAGAGGTTATTCACAGTCCTTGCCCTTCAGAACTGAACGCAATGGCAATGATCTCAAGTCAATGGCATGACGTTGAGTTTCTGCTTGACAACTTGGATCTAGACCTTCCTCCGGTACTGGGGCAACGCCCTGACGCAGTAATCTCCCTTCCTCAGCGGCTTTTGTGTAATGAAATTGAGACAGTCTCGGAACATGCCTTAAAATCCATCAATCTCTCTTTATCTTGGCAGCATCCCAGTCTCTCTTGACCTTGCCATGCTGAAGGAACCATGCCAACGTCCTCTACACCCGGCGGTCAAGGAGGGCAATCTTCCTCGTCCTCATCGACCGCCGCCCCCTGTGCTCTGGATTTCGCCCGCCTCCTTCACGCCCGGCAGAAGGTGAGGCAAGGAGCTCAAACATATCTGGCCCAACTGCAAACCCAGATCCAGGTGGTGCTGGAACAGCAGGGCTATCAGGACATCAGCCTGCAGCCACTTGAGGGTTCCTCGGCCACGCCTGACGTGGCCGGAAGCGTCATGCTGCTGATCTTGATGCGTCTGCCGCTGGACGGTCTCCAGAGCCCAGTCTTCAAAGTCCAGCTCCCACTGGCCGTAACCCATGGGCGGGAACTGCGGGTGCACGGCGCCCAGATCAATGAGTTCAATGTGCCTGAATCTTTTGTCCATCCTCTAGAACCCGACATTATGCATGTGGCCCAGATGCTCATCCAGGGACTCTCGCAGAGGTACATGGATTATTTGCTTCAGACGGGAGGAGACCCATCTCCCACCACCCGGGCCTGATGCACGGCGGCAGTACTTCGCTGCTCTGGAGTAGATCCGACGCAGATCGACTTATGGCCTAAAGCCTTTTCTCAGAGACAGGGAATGGTTGTTCAAGCCCATTTGCAGGGATGAATATTCTTAACCTGCGTATGGATTTGACAACTTGCAATTGGATTCACGCCGGTCACGGTCGGCTGGCCTGAAGTACAGATCACCGGAGTGGAGTGGTCCTGCCAAGGGATGAAGCCACGGTCCATCCTGGTTCGGCATGTGTACGGGGAGGGGTTGGAGATTGAGAGGAGCCACTTGGATGTATCCTACACAGTGGACCACAAGAAGCTCCCGAAGCCGCTTTATCTCTTTACGAGCAGACCGAAAAAAGGGCTGCATTGTTCCTCAACCTCTATAGTCTGGCAAAAGTTTAAATGGGATTCGCCGTGACATTTCGATGTTGATGTGTAGGCTCAAGGAGGACCAAGCCAAACGCAACCTAATTCTGCGAGCCGTCAATGCCACGCTCTGACAGAAGCTCCACGAAACGTTGGTCAGTTCGGCGTTGACGCAGACGCAAGCCGACGCAGTTGCCCGTTGGTGACATGTTCATCCAGAAAGACCTGCTGAAACTCGACGGGGACACGTCTCACGGTATCGTCGAGCCAATCCGTGGCTTGCCTCAGAACGCTTTGAGTTTCCGGGTTCCCACATGCGAGCAGAACGCGGTAGAGCACCAGCCACGGGCGGGCGGGATCGTCAAAGGGCGCCAGATGTGGCATTCGCATTGCCGCCTCTCTGCTTCGAATCTGCGCTTCTTCGATTCGTCCAAGGGTCAGCAATGTCTGCGCGGATGCGGCGAGAGCACCCGTTTGGAGCTCCGCAGTGCCTTCACTCCGGGCAATCTCCAAAGCCTGCACTGTGAGGTCATGTGCCGCTTCAGGCGTTTGGAGCTCGGCCTGTGCGAGCAGGAGCAACACCCGGACGTTCGGTTCATCAAACTCGACAAGGGCTTCTGAGAGGTGCGCGTACGCCTCACCTGCTCCTTTCTGATCTCCGCGCATTGCCCGCAGTCGGCCTACGTGCAACCATGCCCAGGAGGCCCCACGGTCTCTCGAGTCCGGATGACTTAGCGCCTGTTGCGCCGCCACTTCGCAGGCACCGTAAGCCCCCATGGTCCAGTACAGTTCGGCCATCGTCCGGTGTGTGGATGAGGCATTCTCACCACTCTGTACCTCGTACGCCCTGGCCTGCATGAGCCATTTCAGCGCATCATCGTACTGGCGCAGCCGCATACAGGTGAAGCCCAGCTCTGTCAGATTGGCACGGTGAAGTGTCGGCGCGTATGCCTGTTCCAAACGGCGGTGAAGGTCCAGGCGCAGGCTCAGGGCGCCGCCGAGGTCTCCCCTGCCATAATCGAGTGCGTACGCCAGCCCATGCATTGTCCATACGGTGCGGTAGGCGTCGCCCAAGTGATCGAACCTGGTAATGGCGCGGCGGATCGGCGCCTCAGCCAGAGCAAACTGGTTCAGCCTCAGCCAGGCACCACCAATCGCAGCGTCGTCAAGCGCCAGTTCCATCTCAGTTGCGCCGCGACGATGTGTGAGCTGCTCAATCGTGTTTTCCATTTCTTCCCGTCGGCCCAGGAGAGCCTGTGCCAGGAGGAGCTCACGGTAGAGCGCGGCCTGCACAACATCGGAGGGTAGATTGCTGAGCAGCGCAAGGCCGCGTGTGGCGGCCCGCTGGGCATCGTCTGGACGCCCAACGCCCAGGGCGTGTGCCGCGCGCCTCGCTTGCAGCCGGGCCTGCTGCGTGCTTGTCCGCGCCAGACGATCAAGCCGGTCCAGAATGGGACCAAGGGCCTCAACGTGCTCAGACCGCCACGGGCTCTCCGCAGCCCGGATGAGTGTCTCGAAGGCCGTCTCAACCTCACCGCTCGCTTCGTACATGTCGGCGGCCTGCTCGTAGAACGCCACCGACTCGATGGGGCGTAATCTGGCGAGCGCGGCGTTTGCAGCCTGCTCGAGCAGAGGGGCGGCCTCCTTGAAATTTCCACCGGCCTGCCAGAAGCGTGCCACACGCGCTGGGGCAACGTCTTGTTGTGCAAGCGCTCGTGCTGCGCTGCGGCTGAGGAGTTTTCGCAGCGACGCAGGAATCGACGCCACCACCGCCTCTTGAATCAAGTCATGCGTGAAACGCTCTCCAGCCATCACCTGCGCTTCCTCCAGTTCCTGCCAGGCAGCGGCGACATCCAGCAGTGGCGCGCGGAGCATCTCCGACACCAGCTCGAGGTCGAAGTCACTCTCCAGGACCGCGGCGGCCCGCGCCACCTGGAGCGCCGTGGCAGACAGCCGCGCGAACCGTGAGGAAATCACGGCGTTTGCCGTGGCAGGCATGGGCAGGGACATGGGCATCTCCTCCCCCTGAGCATAGGCTTCGTGAAGGCCCCGAGCCGCCTCCAAGATCAGCAGGGGATTGCCCCCCGTCACTCGCCCCATCTCCGAGGCGAGAGTAGCCGATCCAGGCAGGTCGAGCTGTTCAACAAGGCGCTCGACGTTCCCGCCGTCAAGCGGCGCGACTTCCACCAAGGTCACCAATCCAGCGCCGAGCAGCGTGTCAAGCATGCGCGCCTGCGTCTCCTTAAGCTCCCCCTTGCGGAAAATATGGATGGTCCGGTAAGCCGCATCCAGGCTCCCCCACCCCAGATTGGCAAAGACGAAGCCGCCAGCCTCGATAGAGGCTTCGTCCATGAACTGCAGATCATCAAAGACCATGGCGCTCAGGCCCCGCCGCACTGCGCTGCCAATCATCTCCACCTTCGCATTCCAGAAGCGCAATTTCTGTTCTTGCGATTCAAGAGGCGCAGGGTCACCATTCAATTCGGGCAGGAGCCGCGAGAGCTCGTCGCGCACCCACGGCTTGAGCTCAAGGTCCGGGTACGCTTCGATGACCTGCCGGAACGTCCGGGCGTGCGTCGCGTACGGCAGCCCTGTATCTCCTGGCCGACCTTCGAAGCGCATCCCGCCCCCATGCGCATCGAGGAAATCCAGGGCGAGTCTGGTCTTGCCGACGCCCGGCTCACCGCTCAGGATGATGCCGCGCCCACGCGCCCACGCATCTTCCATGACGGCCCATTCACGTTCACGGCCGACCAGCGTCGGCGGACGGAGCACGCTTAGCGGTAGGCGAGTTCGGCGCCGTCCAATTGTCGCGATCTTCCCGCCGCGCTCCACCTCTCGCGCAACCTCCAGCGTCTCTGGTGTGGGCTCGGCTCTGAATTCGCGCCACAGCACTACGCGACACCGCTCGAATGCGGCTAGGGCGGCACCCCGGTCGCCGGAAAGGTAGTGCAGCCGGATCAGGCGACGGTAGCCTTCTTCGGAAACTGGCACAGCGTCGACGAGCCTTTGCGTTACTGTGAGTGCCAGGGGGTAGTCGCCTGCCGCCTCGTGATGCCCAGCCAAACGCTCGAGGGCATCGGTATACGTCGCCGCAAGCCGCTCGCGCCATGCCAGCAGCCAGTCGGCCAGTTCAGGGCGCCCATCGAACTCCACACCTTCTAGCAAATTTGGCATGGAGATTGCCGCGTCCAGACTGGACCCGGCAGTCTCCATGAACTCGTGGACGTCAACCTGAACTGTATCGTGAAGTCGAACGATGTCAGACGAGGAAATTAGTTCCCCACCGTGGGCCCGCACCATACGCCTTAGAAGATGAACGAGGTTATTACGCGCGGCACTTTCCAAGGTCTCGGGCCACAGCAAGCCCGCCAGACGCGACCGGGTGGTGGGGCCTTCGAGGGCCACATAGGTCAGCAGGGCCAGCAGGTTCTTTTCTGGATGGATTGATGGACCATCCGGGCGGTGGAGGAGCGGCGCGCCAAGCAGATTCAGCCGCCAGGAGGGACGAGACGTCATGTGTCTCCAGAATAACGGACCTGATAGGTGGGCGTCAGCGCAAACCCTGTAGGCACGGCATCATGCAAATACCATCCAGCATGCACGACATTTTCGAAACGGACCTTGGCTACGTCCGGTCTAAAGGAGTTCGCTATGACAGAATGTCAAACAGTTCAGTTGGCGCGAGACCACGGACGGGTATATATCCTGCGTGTCTGGCGCGATGGAGACAAGGTTACATCACCGTGGCGTGCAACGTTGCGGGAGAGCACGAGAGCTGAACCACGACATTTCACAAGCATTGACGACTGTATGGAATTCTTGTACAGCCTCATGTTGCGCGTCTGAATGGCACTGACGCCGAAAGGTCCAAGCGGACTTTCCCATAAACTCTCAGGAGACACCCCACGGGGGAGCGCAACCAGCGCACGAATGAGTCAGTACGTATAGCCCAAGGAAAACAGCCGATGAGAGAGGTCCTCCGAGGCAACCGTCCTCGGAAGGTCAGCAATAGAGTACCAGCTGTCCACCGCATTTTCCCGTCCTGATAGGTTGGTGCTTTATTGCCGTGAGAGGCGGCAACCACTGTTCATATGACCTGCATTCATACGATAGATCTGTATCCGGCGGTGCTGGACGAAATCCTGTACGGCACGAAGTTTCTTTGAAGGAGAGTTGAATTTCAGGACAAGCTCGTCTGCTGTTCATACCGGTATGAACAGCAGATCACAACTGCCTCAGCATGGGGAGATGACTTCACAAAAGACTGAGAAAGATGCGTCGCCGTCGTGCAGTTCGGACCCCTTACAATTTCCGGATTTGAGAAGCTAAGCGTCTCCTCTACTTAGAAATCATTGACGAATCAATCGCCTCCAGAAGGATAGGCTAGAAGTTCGAAGCCTCAGCAGACTGTTGGTGAGCATGCTGAGCTACCCCATAACGTCTGAGACCATTGGGGTTGCGGGCCTGATCGGCCTGCAGCCCCAAATACTCAAATTAGGGCCAGCTGAGGCGAAGAATTGACCTCAAACGCCATCTTGAAGAGACCAACACGCTCCGAAGCAGGAAGCACTGGGATCGCAGACAGATTCTTTGCAGATAAGGGTAGTCACACTGACCACAGCTCAGGATGCCGCCGCAAGCCTTCACCTTTGGCAGGACCGAAGCAACTCGAACTGACTCCGAATTAAAAGCTTTAGGGCTTGAGGGCTTCTTTCAATGTTTCGGGCATTTGTTCCAACCAGCGGTCCAGTGCTTTTTGCTGCCTGACGTCGAGCTGTCCGATCCAGCGCGTGGAGCTGAGCGCCCGGGCTATCTGCCTGATCCTAAACTGATGGGAAGAGGCGGTCTGAGCCTTCAGTGTTTTAATGGCCTGACGAAGCTCCTCACGGCTTGAGCCATTCTTAGCTTGTTCGAGCAGGTCCGCTTGGGCTTCAGGTGGGGCTGTGACGATGACGCCAGCGACCGTGAAAGGGAGACCTGTCCGGACGGCAGTGAGGATGGCAGGAGGCCAGTTGAGGATCCTGAGCTTGTTCTTGGCAAAGTAGGTCCACGTTTCGCCAAGCACCTGAAAAAGACCTTCAATTTGCGCGTGATCGTCACCCGGCGGCTCCCGAAGCATTTGCAGCAGACGGGAGCGGGCCTCGCCAGGCGTGACGCCCAGCGTCAGGGCCACCAACGCCAGCTTGGCATCCACCTCATCGACTGCGTTAAGGTCTTCGCGCTGCAGGTTTTCAATCAGGGCCAGCTGCTGCGCTTCCTCCAGCGTAAGCTCCCGGACCAGGACAGGCACCTCTTGAAGACCAGCCTGCTGCGCAGCGCGCCACCGCCGCTCTCCCGCCACGATCTCGTAACTCTCGCCGACGGGCCGCACGAGTAGAGGTTGAAGCACACCCCGTTCACGAATGCTGATGGTCAGCTGCTCAAGCCTGACAGGATCAAAGGCGCGTCTGGGCTGGCCGGCGCCAGGACTCAGCAGTGTGACTGGCAGAGACGTCACTTCCCTTGTGGCTGGCCGCCCTGCCTCTGCGGCCAGCGTGAGGAGACCTGCCAACTTACTGACATCACGTTTGGGACGGGTCATACGGTGGTCTCCACGTAGGGCAGGTCGAGGACCTCGGCTATCTGCCGAGTCAGCTGACGGACGTCCTCGGCCACCTTGCTTTTGGGCGCGAAAGCGCTGACGGGAATTCCAGCGAGTCCGCTGTCCATCCAGATCGATTCACGTTGCGGCAAGGGGTCGGCAACTGGAGACAGCTGAGTGCGAATCAACTCAAGCATGTCCCGGTCATGGCCACGCCGGGCGTCATACATGGTAGGCACATACAGGGCCACGTGCAGGTTGGGGCGTAAGCCGTGATACATGTTCATGACCGCGCTCAATCCAGGCAGAGCATTGATGCCTTTATTGCGTGTAGGAATGGGGACGATCAATGTATCCGAGGCCAGGGCACCGAGCGCGGCCAATTTTCCAACGCTGGGTGGGCTGTCGATCAGCACAACGTCATAGCGGTCCTGAATGGGTTGGAGGACTTGGTGAAGGGAGAGTTCGGCCGCAATTCTTCCGGGCATGATGGCCTCGGCCAGTGCCAGATCGACCCGCGAGGGAATCAAATCCAGGCCATGAACGTGGCGGGGCTGCGGAAGCGGACGTCCCTCCGTTGCGACAGGATGGACCGTTTCGCTGAGCTCAGCGTCCTCGACGCCCAACCAGGTGGTCAGATTCGCCTGCGGATCGAGGTCGATGAGCAGCACGCGCAGGCCTGAATGGGCCAGCTCGTACCCCGCATTCAGGGTGATACTGGTCTTTCCAGCACCGCCAGCGTGGTTAAAGAGGGTTGCGGTTTTCATCGACCTTCAGGGTAGCGTGTCCAGGCGTTCATACCGGTATGAACAGCGGCTTCAGATCCCACCTGACCGGGGAGCCCGTAAGCTACAGGACAGCAATCGCTGTGCTTTCACCAGAGAGAGCACCACAGGATGGTGCCTGGACATCCTTCGACATTGGTAGTTCCACCTGAAATAACGACGCCCAAGACAGCACAGAGGCGCGGCATTCAATTCACCATCAGCCTAGTGGGGTACACCCCCGCGGCGTGATCACCGCTAAGGATCAAAGCTCAGCAATCATGTCCACGCGATCCACCCCTGGACCGCAGCCGTCCGGGGTGCGCCGCACTTCCCTGAATCCCAACCGCGCATAGAACGGCGCCGTGCTCTGGCTCGTGTCCAGCGCGGCCTGTGTGTAATCCAAAGCGCGCAACCGCGCCAGACGCGCTCTGGCCAGCAACGTCCCGATTCCTTGCCGCTGTCGCTCTGGGTGAACCATCCCCCATGCAAAACCTGCTGGACGCTGCATCTCCTGACTGAACCACACCCCTCCGCAAGCCTCCACGCCGCAGGAGCCTTCCACCACCAGATACTCACCAGGGCCATCTTCACCATCCAGCCACGCCTCGAATTCCGAGCGTTCATGCGGCAGGAAAGACTCAGGGGTATTGGCATCAAAAAGAACCAGGCAGGCGGCGCGGTCCTCAGGGCGGTAGGCACGAATTCTCGGGGTCATACGCCCATCATGACCGCCTCTCGCATTCAGCTCCCCGCCATCTCAGGAAAAGGATGCCTTAGTCATCTCGACGTCCAGCTCAATACTTTCGATTTGCCGACCCAGAGGTCTTCACTGCCCCTGCAGGCCGTTACTCCTACGATTCGCCGAGCCGTGAACGAAGCGCCAGTCTCTGTCCCTACCGCGATGCACACAAAATGTCCGTTCCTGCTGATCGGCTGCCCCTTGGCATTCATAGCCTTGAGCTACCTTGTCAATTCGATCTTTGAATCGCGGACACAATTCTTAAAGCTCACTGCGGTTGGCGGCGGTACCACTTGACGAAGGGTGTTGCGGTCATACCGTGTAACGCAATGGACGCGCACACCACCAAGCTGCCCACCACCCACACCGTGGGTTCCTGGGTATATCGCAAAGCAACCATCGCGTAGAACAGGGCGGAAACGCCCACCGGACCGAACCAGCCAAGAAACACCACGTCACGCGATTTCCTCTGCTGGGGCAGGGCACGCCGAAGCGCAAACACCCACGGGAGGCGGCGCAGCACCAGGATCGCCAGCACCAGAAGGAGCCCTGTCCATCATAGGGCGAGCCACTCCGCGACAGGTGCCAGCAGGCCGAACAGCACGAAGATCGGAATGGAGAAGAACTGGTTCACAGCCTCCTGCACCTTATGCTCCTTTGCTCGTCGGGAGCCGCCGACAATCCGATCAAACGCTACACCCGCCACGAATACAGCCAGGACACCGTTCATGCCGAGCAACTTCACGCCGCCAAGAACCAGCAAGGCCAGCGCGATCGTCGTGGATAGAAACGATGGTTGCTCAATGAGCTGTCTGCGCTCGCACCACAGCAGCAGTCGGCCAGCGCCATGTCCAAGAAGGACGCCGATCAGGATCCCACCCACGATTTCTCTCAGGAGCGATGTCGTCAGCCAGTGCTCCAGGGCCGATCCCGTGGGGTTGAGCAGCAACAGGATCGGCAGGTACACCAGCAGGAACGCCAGTCTATCATTGATGCTGGACTCGGCAGACAACAGATGCCGGGCGTCTTCGGGAAGGGTAGACTTGGCCGCTTCACCTGTCACGAGCGAAGACGCAACGACTGGATCGGTGGGCGTGACAATCGCACCGATGAGCAGAGCCACGAGAATGGGGACGTTCAGCATCAAGAAAGCGAGCAGGCTACTCGTGAGCCACATCAAGGACATCACGATGCCAAGCAATACGGCCAATGGACGCCACGAACGCGCAGTGTACGCCCGAGGAAGCCGCAAGGCCACGGTCATCAGCCCAATTGCGAGGGTCAGACGCGAGGCTTCCTCCAGTATGGTTTCCTGTTATCCCCACTCTGCTGGATCAAGGACGTCCAAGCCTGATGGACCAAGCAGAATACCGAGCGTCAGAGCCAGCAGCGGCATGGACAGCAACGAGCGGTTCTTGATGTAGGCTGAAAAAAATCCCAGGAGCAGGACGCTTCCGCCCAAGACGACGAGCGTGAGGTTGAGATCACGCATGCCATGACTTCCCGTCACCCGTGCCGTCCTTCAAGGAACCGGGGCGCACTTCGTTTCGTGGAGTCTTGTTCATCCCTCTATCTTGTAGAACTGGGCGCCAGAGCACATGATACGGTGACATGTGTTGTCTTCAGGCTCAGGAACCACAGATCTGAACTTTTCCTATCCTGTAGGAGATCAGAAGTGTTGAGCAAATTGAATGACTGATCGCCCGTGGGCTCTCCGTTGGAAAGCAGGAGACGGAATGTCTCGTCTGTAGCCTGCCGCCGATCAACCGGGCGAGGATATCTCCTAGTGTGGATGCGCCGCCTGTCTGCCGTTTCCCAGGGCGAACCTTCAACATGGGCGTCACGGTGGTTGACGTAAAGAACAGTTTCGACAATCACCGCGCTGCAATTACAATGCGGAAAACCCGGCAGTTGGTGTGTCCGCAAGTATCAAAATCCAATTGGGCCGGATCGGTGACTAAGCCTTCAATAACGACGCGCAGCACGGGCGCGTCCTAAGCTGGTTTGTCTCTGGCGTGTTCTGCACGTTGCGTAAAGCTTTGCCGCGCACGCGCGATATCCTCTCGATAACGCTCAGCCCAGAGCCACACCCCGCAAAAGGCCGAGCTCAGATTGCGCCCCAGCTCGGTTAATTCGTAATCCACTTTTGGAGGAATGACCGGGTAGACCGTGCGCGTCAACAGGCCGTCAGCTTCCATCTGACGCAGGGTCTTGGTTAGCATCTTCTGGCTGATGCCGCCCACCAGTTCGCCCAGTTGGGTAAACCGAAGGCGACCACCCTCCTCCAACGTTTCCAGAATCAGCATGGTCCATTTGTCGGCCACCCGCCCGATGATCTCGCGCACCAGGACGTCCAACTCGGGGTCTGTCTGGTCGGATGGAGCGACATGGTCGCCCGCAGAGCCTACTTTTTCGTTTGTCACAAGACACTCTCCTTTGGGTACGTATAGCACTTTAAGGTGCTTACTTCCCAATCAACCGAGATGAGCCTACCATCACGTCAAGGAGAACCCCATGCAAATGACAGGCAACACCATGGTGATTACAGGCGGCAATTCGGGCATCGGGCGAGCACTGGCGACAGCGTTCAAGGAACTCGGCAATACGGTCATCATCACAGGCCGCAATCAAAAGACGCTAGATGAAACCGTGGCCGCCCACCCCGGCATGAAAGCGGTGGCGCTTGACGTTAATAACGAGACCGATGTACGTCGTGTGGCGGCCCGACTCATGGAGGAGTATCCAGCGCTCAATACCGTGATTCACAACGCGGGCATCATGCAGGAAGAAGATCTGAAATCGGGTGAAACTGCTGCGGCTGTTTTGCAGATCACCACCAATCTCCTCGGCCCCATTCTGTTCAATTCAGCCTTGCTGCCTCATTTACTCAAGCAGCCGAACGCCACCATTTTGACTGTGTCCTCGGGGCTTGCCTTCGTGCCGCTGTCGCTCAATCCAACGTACAGCGCCACCAAGGCAGCCATCCATGCCTATACCCAGGCCATGCGCTACCAACTGGCAGACACCCCTGTTCAGGTCATCGAACTGGTGCCCCCCTATGTGCGGACAGGTTTACAGGGAGAGCGGCAGGCCAATGACCCCCACGCCATGCCGCTGGACGAGTATGTTGCTGAGACGATGAAACTTCTGCGCCAACAGCCGGAGGCTGAGGAAGTGCTCGTAGAACGGGTTCAACCGCAGCGTTTTGCGGAAAAGAGCGGCGAATACGCCGCCTTTTTCCAGCGCATGAACGACACGCTGACAACGGCACGCAAGTCGTAGGCTCGCCTGTAAAGACGCCAGTATACAGCTTCACGCTCAATGAGGGGACATAACAGGCGAGTAAGGGAGCGGGCTTGCGAATGTCAGTGCCAGCGGCGGACAGCTGTATGATCGGACGACTGCTCCGCCACATCCTGCCAGACAGCTCACCAAAATTTGGGCGTGCGACACAATGACCGTGGAGAGTACGGCCGATGCACTGGCCCAGCGTGAAAACCAATGAAACCCAGCGCCCCACCACGTTCCTTGTGGAGAATTGAACTTTGACCCACCGGCCCAAGAAGATAGGGCAGGCCGAGGCTTCGGCGAGGAGGTCCAGCGATGAGCAGAAACCAGGCACAGTGCCAGGGTAGGGGAGACCGTCCGGACAGAATCCACGATGGACGAGACGCGTGATGCCTGCCCCAGCGGACAAGCACGGGGTGGTTGTCGTGCGCAGCTCACATCCCCCCACGGTAACTGTGGACCGTCTTGAAGCTTTGCTGCACAGCAAGCAATTCAGGATATTCGCACGAATTGATCAAGCACTGGAAGCCGCGCAGGTCGGATTGATCCTTCGTCCGACCATCCTGTTGTTATTCGGCGACCCTCGCAGCGGAACAGCCTTGATGCAGGCGTCGACGACGGCCGCGCTCGACCTGCCTCTCAGGATCGTTGCGTGGCAGGATGACCAGCAACAGTCGTGGGTGACGTATGACGATCCAGCGTACCTGGGCTACCGGCATCAACTGCCAGACTCCCTGGTGGCCAAGATCAACGGCATTCACTCGCTGGTCGAGGTGGCCACCGCCCACTGAGTGGGCTTATAGCGAGGGGCTGTGGATGTGCCTGACGCTCCGGCAGCACCCTGACATCTGATTGCCTGTTGCCTAACTCTCATGCTGCCCGACCTGACCACCTGTATATGCTGGGCTCCCAGAACGGCGAAGGACTCCTGTCAAAGCAGGATTCTCGCCGTCACCTATGGTCGTGAACGGACACATTCCTGCGCGAGTCCATGAAGACGTGGCGCCTCTATATGTGATTTATGGCGGCTTTGCAAGATTTCCCCTATCAGAAACACAGTCAGAGTCTGATGTGGTTCCAACGAAAGGTGCGTTAGGGTCAGTGGGGTTACCCACCGAGTGTGGCCGGCCGTCGATGAGGAAGGTGCCGTGCTGGACATATCCCTGCTGACCCTGGACGGTCAGCGCAAGATCTCAGCAGAACTGCCCCTCCGTTTCCAAAGCCGGCGGGAGCACTGTCCATTGGGCTTCAAACAATGACCGTAAGCTCGGGAGTGGCTCGCTTTGTCTGCCTAAATCCCGAATCTTGACCATACCCTGTTCAACTGTTGCCACCTTTGCTGCGCTTCACGAGCCGCATGAGGCCATCCAGCAGACACGCTGCTTCACAGTCTGTCTGCTGGAGCGCTTGGCTTGCCGAAGTCAAGTTGATGGAGCCCAGCGAACCTCAGAAGGAACGGGGCACACGTGCTGCGCCCAACTCCCCAGCGCCGTCCAACTTGCAAGGAGCTGATGAGACCTCAGCAACATGCAGAGGTCTGGACCGCTTCGAGCATCAGCTTTCAGGGCAGCTCTCTCCCCACCGAACGGCCTTCGCAGGACGGTTGGCCGGACAAGCTCCGATGCGAGCATGAATCACGCGGCAGCGCGTTCGAGACGGGATTCACTGAAGTTGCCATGGTCGTGCCACGCCGCCCCAACTACCTTTCGATTGTCGCGCTCCTCCACTCTCGAAAGGACAACCCCTATGATTCAAGCTCGATCCTTCCTGTTACCCGCCCTCCTAGTCGCCCTCAATTCTGGGGGCGCCTCCGCTGCGGCTGTGCCCTCAAATCTCGTCGGCGAATGGTTCACCGGCCGTCAGTACGACGCCGCCGTCTACACCACGAATTTCGCTCAGGCCAGCTCGAATTCGACGCGCCTCCTGCTTAATCCGGACAGCTCTTACGTTTTCACGCGCTTCTCTTCCACTCAGGTCGCGTCCTCCTTCGGGTTCAGCGGCTATCCAATCACGTGTCAGATGATGGACGCATTGATTGAACGTGGCCGCTTCACGGTGCAGGGAGGCAGGCTCACGTTCAAGCCGTCAAGCACCGAGAAACACATCGCATACTCGCCCTCGAATCTCAATCAGGGCTGCCAGCGGTATTCGGCCACGAAGAAAACAAGTTCCGGTGGGGAGGTGGAGACGGTGCCCTGGACGGTCGGCGCAGGCGTGCTCACCCTCTCGTCCGGACAGGAGGCCGTGAACTATGTGCGCCGCGCCCCCTCTCCGAAGCCCACACCAATCGACACGGGGCTCGACTCCTCGATTCGGGGGGAGTGGCACCTTGGACAGATTTTGAGGCCGGAGGACTATGATCCCGCGAAGACCAACTGGACCGAGGCGGACAGGACGAGCGTCATCGTCAAACTGAACGCGAATTTCACCTACGAGCGCACGAGCCTCGTTGTGGAGCGGGCATACGGCTGCAACCCGAAACGCCTGGTGACCGAGAAGGGCAAGGTTGCCGAGAAGAACCGCGTGCTGACCTTCACGCCTACGTCAAGCACGATGGTGAAACTCGGATGCGAAAGTCGCAGGACGACAACCACCAGAAACGATGTCAAGCCGTACCAGGAATCGTATGAGGTTCGCATCGGTGTCGTTGGGAATCAGGCCCTGATGCTCACGGCGGGCGGCGAGAATTTGTATTTTTCGCGTCCTGCGGAAATGACATCGGGGACTGCAACCTCCGGACTGAATGGTCCGACACCATCCTCCGCGCCGTCGCTCTCCTCCCCGCGCCCGCTCGCGAAATGGACGGCGAGCGGGACCTGGGACGCGGTGGTCCTGGTTGAGGGCGTGACGCACCGCGTGGGCGTGACGCTTGAGGACGATTCGCCGCGCATTCTCGGCTTCGGCAGTGGCCCGGTGAAGTTTGCGCTCGGCGATAGTGCCGCAGGCAGCATGAATATTGGGCTGGAGCTAGAGGAAGGCACGTTCGAGTTGAAGGCTCAGGGGCGCTTCGACGGTGACAAGTACGTGGGCGAGGGGGTGTGGCTGCACGACGGGAAAGCGGTTGGGCACGGCACCCTCACGATGTCAAGGCGCTGAATATGGCGTGTTCACCTGCCGACAAGGAGAAACCGAATGACTGAGCGAGGAATGTTCAAAATCGGCCTGCTGAGTCTCGCGTTGTGCGGCTTCGGCACGCTGGCGAGCGCGCAGGGGACCGCGTCACCGAAAAGCGCTGTGGCGACGCGTGGCGACTTCACCGTCAAGGCCGCCGCCGCAAGCAGCCGCAGTATTACCCTGTCCTGGTCCCTGGGAGGAACGGCCGCCGGATTCGCGGTCGAGCGTATTGCGGAGGGCGGTCAGCCATACACCCATCTCGCCGCCCTGCAAAGCTCCGCCCGCACCTTCACCGACACGGGTCTGCAGCCAGGTCGGACCTACGGCTACCGCGTGCAGACGTATGTGGACGGAACGCCGCTGGCCCTCGAGGTCTTCGCAATCACCCTGCCGGAAACCTCCAGTGGCGGCGGCGCACCCGGAGGCCCCAGTGGCGGCGCCTCAGGTGGTCCCTCCTCAGCGCCAGGTGCGCCGAGTGGTTCCCCGCCCGGCGATCTGAACTCCGCCATCGCCTTTAAGGCATTCAGTGACGGGGAAGTGCTGCCTCCGAGCAAGAACGAGCGTGAAACCCTGTCTGGCTTCAGACGGATCGCGTGCGCGACCATCCCCGCCGCGAGCGTTCCCGATCTCGCGGTGGCCGAGCGAAACGTGCGCGACTTCGTGAAACAGCGGCTCGGCGCAGCGGTCGTGAACGAACTCGGAAATCTGCCCTCATGGCGCGACCCCGACGCTGCGAAAGCAGTCGCCGCCACTGCCGTGGCGACTCGCGAACTTCCGAAAGCGGCCCTCGCGTTCCTCACGGCGGCGCGCCTCGAGCCGACCAATCCAGACCACCTCGTGAATGCGGCAGGTGTCCTGAACTCACTGCGACTGCCAAACGAGGCGCTGACCCTGCTGAATCTCGCGGAGAAGCTCAAGTTCGAGAATGCACCGATGGGCGTGCCCATGTCGGCCATTGCCCTCAACAACCGTGCGCACGCCCTGAACCTGCTGGGGCGCTACGCTGACGCCGAAAGCAAGCTGCGTGCTGCCTTAAAGACGGCGCCGTACCTGTCGGAGGCGAATTCGAACCTTGTGGTGTCGCTTTGGTGCCGGGGTGATGTGGAAGGGGCAATCAAAGCACAGCGCGCCAGCCTGCGCCGCACGCCCGACGCGTCGGCGGGGGTCAGGGACGTTCCGACCGGTCGAGATCCCGCCAAGCCCGACCTGTCTCCCGAGGAGATGCCGTACCGCCGCGAGGCGGGGCAGCCGTTTGACATGAGCGGCGGGCACGGCTGGGACCTGCCGCGCCTCAAGATGCCGACCTCGTGGCACGAGGCGATGGCATGGGGTCCGACGTACGACAAGTTCATACAGATCGACAGGCAAAGGGGAGCGAGCGGACCGAACCCTCCGAGTGATGCGGACGACGCGCCCGTGACGAAGCGGCGACGCGCCCAGATTCTTGAGGCGATCGGGAGCGCGGTGTTTGAGCCCGGACTTCGGCCACTGTTCAATGCCCTGACCGACACCGCGAGAGCAGTGGACCGGCAGTGGACGCGTGGCGAGCCGTTCGAGGATTTCGACATCGAGGGTGAGGAGGCGCGCCTCGCTGAATGCCGCCGCCGCTTCGACGCGTGGATCCTCGGGGTGCATCCTGCGCTCGTGACCTTCGACAACGCGACGGCGCGGTTCGCGGATGCACACGCGAAGATCGTTTCCGCCCTGATCGCCAACGAGGGAGATCCCGAGCTGCGGCGCGTATGGGCGCACCGAGAACAGGAGTATCTCAAGGGCCTGTTCTATAACCTGTCGTACAAGGCCTATCGCGTTTCTCAGACGGCCGACGGAGTAAAGCACTGCTTCGAGGGCCAGCCGCGCCGTGAGGCCGAACCGCTCCCCGAGCCAGTTTTCGATGAGGTGCCGCATGAGACGACGTGTAGGGCGATGCTCGGCGGAGCCAAGTTTGTCCTCAAGCTCGAAATTCTCGACGTCGGGATCAGTTGCAGCAAGTTCGAACTCAAGGGCAGTTCGCCGACCGGTGCCATTGTGACGATGTCCGCGCCGTTCCTGTACAACGCACCCCTCACTCTGTTCGTCGGGGTAGAAGCAAAGAAAAAGGCTCCCCTGAACCTTGCGACCCTCGATGCCCGCACTGGCATTGCCCTTATGGTCGGACGCGACGGCATCCAAGACGTGGCGTGGCAGGCGTCTGTCGGCCTCAAAGCAGGTCTGACCTTCGTCCTTGGGAAGAACGCGAAGGGCGATACGACGGAGGCCTCAACGCTGGAGGTCGGCACCCGCGCGGGCATCTCGATCGGGGTGGCATCGGGGGTCCAGTTCGAGACGCCCAAAATGCCCTGAAGCGATCCAGGACGAGGGATCAGTCCTTATTAACTGATCCCTCGTCTCCTTTCGCGGCGCGTAACACAGCGTGAGACGTGAGGGATCGCGGTCCAGGTGGACCGGCAACAGTGTTCACGAAATAATTTTGCTTACCAAGGCTTGAAGACCTGGGCGCTCAATTTGGGCTGGCTGTGCGTGATGACTCCCAGATCCGTAAGGGCCTCCACACCGTTCACGTCGGTCACGAATCTGGCTCGGCATGTAGAAGTTGACAGAGACTCCAGACACCCCATTCCTGCGCCCGCTTGCAGTCGACGTGGTGTGCCCCTGGGCGCCGGCACCTTGCGACGTGCCCCGAGTCTCTGCCAGCCGGGCACAACGTGCACATGACAGTCGACAATCTGCATTTTAGAAGGGATCGCCTCTGCCTGATGGGCTGCGCCCTCGCCACGTGGGGCTATGTCGAGGCGAGGGCGCGCCCTTCGGCACGGCGACAACACGAACCCGCGCTCTGAGAGAAGCGCGAGGTGGGTGCGCTCAGACCACTACGTCACGCGCAGGACAGACTGCAGGTGGTCCGTGCCCGCGAGCGGTCAACGACTCACGCAAAGCCTGCGGGCCGGCGGACAATTCTGCTCCCCTCCGGCCGCGGGCGTCTGACGCACCCAATGTCTCTGGATCAAGGCAAGGTGCGGCGGTCTTCCAGGAGGCGCTGGACCGCCGCGACGATAAGGTCGGGCTGATCGAAGCCAATAAAGTGCCCGCTGTCGTTCGCGCTGACGAGGGTGCCGCGTGAAGATGCAGCCGCGTACTCGACGGCCAGGGACCAGTGGTCCCGCCGCCAGCGGGCCAGCATCGCGGGAGAACCGTCCACGCCGAATTGCCGGGCCGTGGCAGCGTCCATGCCGTTGGTGCGCGTCAGAACCGCTATTGGCAGGGCGCCCAGCGTCCCGGTGGGGACAGCATCTGAGCCTCGCGATGTCGCCGCCCGCACGTCAAGGTGCTCGGGGTGCTGCGCGATCAAGCGCGCTTCACGCTCGGCGTTCGGGGGAAAGAGCCACGCGAGGCGTTGACGTTCGTCGGGATGTGTGGCGTCCACGAGCACCAGCCCGGCCACACGTGAGCCATGGGCACGCGCGTACTCGAACGCGATCAATCCGCCGACAGAATGCCCGACGAGCACGACGGGCTGATCAGGGCTGAGCGTGCTCAGCAAGGTGTGCAAGTCGTTCACGGCGTCGGTGAGGGTACGGGGAGTGGCATCGGGTAGGTCACCGCTGCTGCCGAGTCCCGGGCGGTCATACACGCACGTGCGTGTGATGGCAGCGAGGGCAGGCTGGACGGGCTGTCTCGCGCCGAACGGCGGACGCCACATCACCGCCGCCTGCATCTCCTCAGGTGGCGGCGCCACCCAGGACACGGCGGGGACGCCCTGACCGGCCACCAGCACGACGATCGGTTGTCCGGTGTGCGCCGCCCCGTCACAGCGCACGGCGAGGTTCGCACCGTTCACGCTCACGAGGGTTGCATCCGGCAGTGGAAGCTTGGATGGATCGCCCACGGGTTGAGCGTTCGTCAAGGAGGAGCAGGCGAGGGCAATTCCGAGCAGCATTGACAGTCGTTTCATGCCAATACGGTAGAGGCACCCCCGTGGCAAGACCATGGCAGGTCAACGCACCCGTTCTGGCGTTTGCAGATCTCCTCGTGAAGGCCACAGGCCAGGGGACCGCGCGTGCCCGCGTGGAACTCGGCGCTTGGGCCCGTGCGGCTCACGAATCCAGGCGTGGCCATCGGGCCCGTGTCAGTGCCTCGGACCCGATGGCGATTTTGAGGCATGAAACGCGGCCGGGTGACGTCTGACGCCGTATACGCCTCCCAAACTCCAAAACGGTCGTCAGGAAGCTGGCCAAAGTTGGACCGCGAGCACCTGTCCACGAGCGGCGAGAGCTTCGTCACTTCCGCGCACGGTCTGATCGAAGCCGCCATGCTCGTGTCTCCGAATAGGCGCGGAAGCCGCCCACCGGGTGTGTGACGCTCGGGTTCCAGGCGAGTGTGCAGACTCACCACGAACGGCTGAGCGGCCTTCCAGCCTATATGTAAGGCTAAGACAGAGCGCTCAAGGCCATCACGTCCGCCTCAATGCTGCGCCGCCAGCCGCAGCCACAAGGCGGCTACGCGTGGGTTTTCTTCCATGCGACGCGCCTGGGCGAAACTTGTGGATTGGTTCCCGGGGGACTTCCAGCGCGCGCATTGTGGACGCGCGGCCCCCAGGTCGAACAGAAGCGTGGACGATCAACCGGGCACGCTTCGGGGCAGGCCTGGCAGGGCGCCCAGCAAGCTCCGCACACGCCCATGCGTTGGGTGATCCTGCAGGAAGGCCTGCCGATGCTCTTCGGGCACGCGGTTCACGGCCTCCTCTATCCAAGCGGCCGCGGCGATCAGGGGTGCTGCCGCGTTCGGGTCGCAGAGGGCACTGAGCACCCGGTGATGTGCCAGCAGAGGCCGCGCATAATCTTCGCGCGAGGCATGTTCAGGCAGTCGCTGAACCGCCGAGGTGCTGTGTGGAAGGGCTGCATGGGCGCCCTCCTGCTCAAGCAGGCGTTCGGCCAGTATGGTGAGCGCGAGTGTCAGGAGATCCGCGTGGTCGTGCCGACGCGCCAGTTCCACGCCCTTGCGTGCCAGCTCCACAGCGTCGGACCCTCCCAGCTCGGCGCGTGCGAGCAGGAGACGGCCGCGCGAGTAGGTCAAGTTGGTGTGATCGAGCGCTTTGGAAGCCCGTGCAAAACACGCCCGGGCCTGCTCGACGTTTCCCGCATGGGCGGCCAGCAGCCCTTTGAACAACCAGGGAACTTGCTGCCCCGGATCGGTTGAGTTGGGCTCCGCGAGCGCCGTGTCGAGGGAAGCCTCACATGCATCGAAGGCACCGAGTGCCCAGTACACGTCGGCGAACGCGCGGTGCAGGGGTCCGGTGGGTTCGCCTGAGCCACGTGCGAGGTCAAGTGCATGCATGAGCGCCTCAAGGGCCGCCCCGTACGCGCGCAGCCGCGTGAGCAGCGTTCCCTGCCGCACCCTGTTCACGGTACGCAGCGAGGGCGAGACCGCGTCATGGGCCAGGCGCTCGTCAAGCCCACAGCGCAGCGTCAGCGCACGGTCGAAGTGCTGGACGGTCTCGAAGTAACTGGCGAGGCTGTGGGTGGTCCAGGCCGCCTGGTACGACGCGCCCTCCGCTTCAAAGGCGGAGAGGGCGCGCTCAAGGAGTGGCCCTGCAAGCGCGTGTTGCTCAACGCGCATTAAAGCGAACGCGACGGCGAGCACACCCTGTGCGCGTGGCTCGGCGGGCAGCGCATCGTGCGCAGTCAAGACTTGTTCGGTGAGTTCAAGCGTCTCGTCGGTCTTGAACTGCGATGCCCGCGCGAGCATCAGTTCACGCAGCAGGGTGGCGCGCACGTGCCTATCCCCAGGTCCGTCGTCGAAAAGGCGCAGTCCGGCAAGCGCAGCCTCTTCGGCCTGTGGACCCTGATGGTGGGCATTGAGGCGGGTGGCGCTCACGGCGAGGGCACGCGCACGTTGTGCGTTTGTACGCGCAGCGTCAGACAGGCGCCGTGCAAGGTCCTCGACAAGGGCGATATGCTCGAAGCGCCACGTGCCTTCCAGGGCGGTCGCGCGCGCGTTAAACGCAGCGTCTGTCTCATCGAGCGCGTCGTAGGCGCGAGCCGCTTCCTCGAAGAAGCCCACGGCCTCACGTGACCGCAACGCCGCCAGGGCCTCACGTGCCGCGCGAAGATACGCCAGTGCCGCTTCTTTCAGGTCTCCGCCAAGCTGCCAGTGATGGGCGACGCGCGCGGCGCTCTCCGCCTGACGGCTCAGGACACGCGCCGCGCTGCGATGAAGCAGGCGGCCGACGGCTGCCGGAAGACCACGCTGCACCGACTCGAAGATCAAATCGTGTGCGAATCGCTCACCCGACATGATCTGCGCGGCTTCCAGTTCTTCCCAGTATTCGGCGACAGACAGGAGCGGCGCATTTAGCACATCCGCCACCAGTTCGAGGTGAACGTCGCGTTGCAGCACGCTCGCCGCGCGCGCAACCTGCAGGGCGCCCGGCGACAGGCGTGACAGGCGGCGCTCGATGATCTGCCCCACTTTTTCTGGAATCGGCAAGGTGCCGACCTCACGCGTCAGGTCTACGCGCGCTTCAAGCAGGTGCCGCACCATCTCCAGCAGAAACAGGGGATTGCCACCTGCAAAGTGCACGACGCGCTTTTCCAGCGAGGCAGGGACATCCACTTGCTGCAGCAGCGCGATTGCCTCGGCCACTCTCAGCGGTTTAAGGGCGATCCGGGAGGTACGTCCAGCGTCTTCAAGGCGTTGTACGTGAGCCCTCAATGCCTCCGGAAGTTCTCCGCTGCGCACCGTACAGGCCAGGCGCGGCAGGTCCTCACGCTCGACCGGTGAGAGGGACGCAAACAGGATGAAGACCGCGTCCAAGGAAGCGGCATCGGCAAAATGCAGGTCCTCAAGCACCACGAGCCTCACGTCACGCGTCACCTGGTCAAACAGAGCGCGAATGGCGGCGTGCAGGTGGGCCTCCATGGGCTCGAGGTCCTCTATTTCGTCGGGAAACACGTCCGGCACCATTCGCCCAAGGGCCCGGCGCGCCCATCCCTCGAGATGCACCGCTGGCTGCGCGCGACACCACGCACGCAGCGCGCGCCCAAGCGTCGCATACGGGACAAGGCTGTCTCCCGGACGGGCTTCCATCCACGCCGTGCGTCCCCTACCGGCTGCAAACTCCTGGATGAGGCGCGATTTGCCCACACCGGCCTCACCGCTCAGCAGCACGACGAGCCCGTCGTGCCACGCGCGGTCCAGGCGTCTGAGCGCGTCATCGCGGCCAACGAAGGTGGGCGGACGCAGCACGGCGAGCGGAAGGCGCGGCGGCGCTTCCACGGCGCGTTCGACGAGCGCACCCCGATCGATTTCACCCGCAAGTCGCAATGTCTCGGGCATGGGTTCGAGTCCGAGCTCACGTGCGAGAAGTTGCCGACAACGCTCGTAGGCGCGCAGCGCGGCGGGGCGATCACCGTGCAGATAGTACAGACGCATCAGCCGCCGGTAACCCTCCTCGGACAGCACGTCAAGAGCGACCAGTTGCTCCGTGACGTGAATCGCGTCAAGCAACTGTCCTGCCTCTTCGTGGGCCTCTGAAGCGCGCAGAAGTTGGGTCACCCGTGCCGCGTGGAAGCGCTCGCGCCATGCGAGCAGCCATTCCTCGATGTGCGGCGCGTCATCGAAGTTCACGCCTTTCAGGAAGATTCCGACGGGCACACTGTCAGCATTGTCGGTGAATGTGCCCTCATGCTGCCACGCGCCCAGGTCCGTGGTGACCACGCTTCCGAGTGCCAGGGTTTCCTGACCGACGACGAGCGCCGCCTCGTACGTTTTCGTGATCCGGCGCAGCAGATGCACGAGATTGTTTCTCGCTGCACTCGTCACGGTGTCTGGCCATAACAGCGCCGCGATGTGCGCTCGCGACGTCGGGCCTTCGACTGCGAGGTACGCCAGCAACGCGAGCGTCTTTCGCTCACAGCGCGCCTCTGATCCGCCCAGCCTGCGCAAGCCCGGCGTGCCAAAGAGTGTGAGCTGCCAGGTCGGAGATGCGCTCATCGCATTGCATCGTAGCAAAGTGCGTTCTGGCGCACGGGTAAACCGTGACAGAACGCCTGGGGACCTGAATGCCATGCCGCTGTGGACATCAGCATGAAGCTGCTGGCGTGGTCGGGAAAGCCACAGAAGACCCGCCAGGCGTGGAAAATGGTCCGATGACCTCACCACCCTGGCCGTTAACGTCCGGCAAGGTCTGGAGAGCAATAAATTGCATGAGGTGCCCGAGGCCTCAAACTTCCTGCTGCTTCTGGCGAATGTAGAGTGCAGGAGTGTTGTCGACGCGACACAGACTGCTGAGATGCCTGCTCAGCTGGTCACCGTTTTTCCGCCGTGCTGTTCCGGAACGTCAAGACCAGACTCCCCGCGCCTCAATAATGAGCAGACGATATGGCCGTTATCGAGCAAAACATGACCAACATGGAGGGAGCACAGTGTGTCTGATGGACCTGAAAATCGCGGCCTGCCTAACTCCTCGCCCTGCACCGGGGGTAGGGGAGAGGCAGGGCACCGCGCAGGCCGCCAATGGCCGCAGCAAGATGCTGGGCGCCCGGGTACCGCCGGCGCTTCACGGGGAGTGGCAGGTCCAGGTGTCTCGCCCCCAGGACCGATCTCCGAGTCTGATCACCCTGGACGCCGTCCCGGCACTTGTGCACCCGCCGCGTGATGAGAACGTCTGGGTCAACTCCACCCTGGGTCTAGCCCAGAAGGCGCGACCTTGAGAACCTGGGAATTTTACGAGCGCTGTCCTGTACGGCCTGCACTCCTTGGGCTCAGCCGGTGACCGCCACAGACCGACTTGTGCAACAAGTGTGCGGCACGCCCGGTCATCCGCTGGCGCCTCCGCTCAGGGCCTGGTGTGCCGAGTCGCGACCCTTCCTGGCCTTCGCCGAGGCGAACGTCTCCAAACTTCGCAAGAAGGTCCGTGAGGCGGTGGCAGAGGGCCAGCAGGCCGATCTGCGCGCGGAACTGCTGGTCGCGGCTTGGCTGCTGCGCTCCGGCAGCGGCGTCCTGACCTATGAGCCCCTTAAGGCGGGGGGTGGCCGTGGGCCAGACTTCGCCCTGAGACTGACAAATGGAAGTGATGTGTATGCCGAGGTGGCCCGGCTGCGCGGCGGTGACCTGCCGCCAGTGGACAGGCTGGCGCGGGTCCTCTCGGAGAAGGCTGGGCAGCTACCGCCGGGGGCGCCTTGCGTCCTGGCTGCCGTGCTGCCCACCGCTGTCCCTGCCACTGAGCTTTTGCCCGTCGTGTTGCGACGGCTGGCCCGAGCGGCACAGGGGGAGGCGCTGCCCGGCGTCCCACCCGAGAAGGCCCGCGCTTTCGAGCGGGTGCGCACCCGCCTCAGCGGGGTGGTGCTGTTCGGCGCGGGCGAACCTCCAGACGTGACGCTGTGGGTCCACCAGGGCGCGGCCCACCCGCTCTCACCCGCAGCGCTCCGCGCTTTACGATGAACGGGAATGGCTGCTCTCAACAAGCCAGGAAAGGGCTGAACAGGACGCAGCCGCCCAGCTCAGAGAAGAGCTGCGCAACCTCACGCTTTATTGGGTTGCGTCTGAGGATGGATAGAGAATGGCAGGTCTACCGGGTAGAGCTCAATCCAGAGGAGAGGAGGCAGCGGGGAGCGGAGGCGTGTCCCCGCGCTGTGCGGCATGGAATAGGCGTACGTTTCGCGAATAGACGATGAATGACCGTATCCGCACTGACGTGTGCCTCGTCGCCCAGAATCATTAGCCAGCGCCCGCCCAGCGCCGGCTCCTTGTCCCTGATCGCGCGCTCAGAACTTAGCCTTCCTCCAGCACGACCTCAATCTCCACCTCGGCATTCAGACTGGCCCCCACGGTGCAGTATTTTTCGTGACTCAGGTGTGCGGCCTTCTCCACGTCTTCTTGTGTGATGCCCTCGCCGGAAACGACGTGACGCATCAGGTAGTGGTAGTACCGGGGAGGCTGATGCTCGCCGTCGCGCAGTCCAGTGAGTTCCACACGGTACTTCTGAACAGGTGTGCGGCGTTTGCGCAAGATCTCCACCACGTCGCTCATGCTGCAGGCAGCCAGGGCGGCGAAGACAGCGTCCATCGGCCCGACGCCCAGGGGGTGATCTGGCGTCATGTCAATGATGATCTGCTGTCCGGCGGTGTTGTGCGCCGTGTAGCGCTGCTGTCCGGCGTGATGAATGGTCATGGACTTCTGGGTGGGCTGGGTCATTTCTGTATTTTCCTCAGGCGAGTGCGGGGATCAAGGGCGTCGCGCAGGCCGTCGCCGATCAGGTTGAAGCTCAGCACGGTCAGGGCAATCATGATGCCGGGAAAGACGGTCAGCCACCACGCTCCCGGCAGATAACGCCGGGCGCTGCTGAGCATCTCGCCCCAATCGCTGGTCGGCGGCTGCACGCCAAGGCCCAGGAAGCTCAACCCGGCTGTACTGAGGATGGCGCTTCCAACGCTGATGGTGGCCTGCACGACCAGGGGACTGGTCATGCTGGGAAGCAGGTGACGGAAGATGATGCGGGTGTGACCGGCACCAAGTGCTCCGGCAGCCTCGACGAAATCGTTGGTCTTGACGTTGATCACCTCGGCCCGGCTCAGCCGCGCGAAGACCGGGATCATGCCGACGCCAATGGCAACCACGGCGTTGGTGAAGCCGGGGCCAAGCGTCCCGATAATCGCCAGCGCCAGCAGCAGACCTGGGAACGCCAACAGGATGTCCATCAGCCGCATGAACAGGCGGTCTGTGGTCTTGCCGAAGTACCCGGCCAGGATGCCGATGGTGGTTCCGACAGTCAGCCCCAGCACCACCGGCAGGATGCCGGCCAGCAGAGATACCCGCGCGCCGTACAGCACCCGGGTCAGCACACTGCGCCCGAAAGCGTCGGTCCCGAAGGGGTGCTGCGCGCTGGGAGGTTTCAGGCGGTCCAGCCAGTTCTGGGCATTCGGCGCGTCCGGCGCGAGGATCGGAGCCAGCAGCGCAGCCAGGATCAGCAAGGTCAGTAGGCCCACGCCGAACCGAGCCGCCGGACGCGACAACAGACGGCCCCAGAAGCCCTGGTTGCCCAACGGACGTGCGGTCTGTCCAGGTGCAGCGGCCACGACCTCAGCCATACTGCACCCTGGGATTCAGCAAGCCGTACAGGAGATCCACCGTCAGATTCACCAGCGTGAAAACAACGGCGGCGAACACGACCACGCCCTGCACCAGTGGAATGTCCCGGCTGATCACGGCGTCCAATGTAAGGCGGCCCAGACCCGGCCACGCGAAGATGGACTCAGTAATGGCCGCACCGCCCAGCAGGCTGCCAAATTCCAGGCCGATCACGGTGACCACCGGAATTAGGGCGTTACGCAGCGCGTGCCGCAGCACCTGCCGAGGCGCCAGTCCCTTGGCACGCGCGGTCCGGACATAATCCTGCGGCAGGGTCTCGAGCAGGCTGGCGCGCATCATGCGAATCTGGATGGCGAGCGTGCCGAAGGCCAGCGTCAGGGCCGGCATGACCAAATGGGCCGGGGTGCCGCTGCCGCTGGGCGGCAACCAGCGGAGTTGCAGCGCGAACAGCAGCATGATCATGATCGCGAACCAAAAGCTGGGAATAGAGATGCCCAGCAGGGAGATCGTGGTAATGAGATGGTCCCAGCGGGTATCACGCCGGACAGCTGCGGCAATGCCCAGCGGGATGGCCACCAGGACAGACAGCCCCAGGGCGACTGCCGTGAGCTGCAAGGTGTAGGGAAAACGCTGCAGGATCTCGGTCAGGACCGGCGTTTCCGTCCTGAGCGACAGCAGCTTTCCAGTCACGAACTCCTGCAGGAAGCGCCCGTACTGCACCACCCAGGGATCGGTGAAGCCGTACGCCTCGCGCAGTTTGTCGAGTTGCTGGGCGGACATGCCCTGGGCCTCCTCGCCCAGCAGCGCCACCACCGGATCGCCTGGTACAAACTTCAACAGCAAGAACACCAGCACCGTGACCCCGAGCAAGACGGGAACCGTGCCCACCAACCGCCCCAGCACGTACTGAATCATGTGGCACTTCCGATCGGGAAAGACGAAGCGCGTTCAGAGGCAGGGCCTTGGAACGACGAATGGAATGGATAGAGAGGGGAGACAGGGGCAGCCTTTAGAAGGGGAATGTGACCCCCGCGTCGCTGCCCCGTTGCCCTATTTGACCGTGGCCTTGCTGAGGTCGAGATTGATCCAGGAGTAGCGCCAGTCCTCGCCCTGCAGCCGGTTGGTCTTGGCATAGGCGGTCAGGGGGTAGTACAGCGTCAGCCAGGGCATGTCCTTGTGGATCTGCTCCTGGGCATCCTGGTACAGGGCCAGCCGCTTGGGCTGATCACTGCTGCGACGGGCATCGAGCAGCAGTTTGTCTACCTTGACGTTCTTATAGAACGACCAGTTGTTAACCGGGATCTCCTTGCTGCTGAACAGGGCGTACAGCGCGTAGTCGGCATCCAGGGTCACCGTGCCCCAGCCGCTGATGAACAGTTCGGCATGATTGGGTTTCTGCATGTTGGTGCTGTAGGTCCCGTAGTCGGTGATCTGCACGGCCGCGTTGAAGCCGAGCTGCTGCAATGAGAACTGGATGGCTTCAGCCAACTGGCGGTTCTCGGCGTTCTCGTAGGTGGCGAGGGTAATCTTTGTGCCGGGCTTCACGCCCGCCTGCGCGAGCAGGGCCTTGGCTGCGTTCAGGTTGTAACTGACCCCAGGCAAGTTCTTGCCGGCGCCGTACACGGTGGGTGGAATCGGGGCAGTGGCCTTGACGGCGAGGCCCTGACGCAACACGTTCACGATCATGTCACGGTCGATGGCCTGGGAGATGGCTTGCCGGACGCGGGCGTTCTTGGTGATTCCACTCTGGGTGTTGAAGCCCAGATAGGTGGTGCCCCAGCCGAGCTTCTTGAATACGCTGAGGTTCTTGTCGGCGTCCAGTTCTTTGTAGCTCTCGGGCGGAACGGTGGTGATCAGGTCCACCCGTCCGGTCTTCAGTTCGACGACCTGGGTACTCACGTCTGGGATGATGCGGAACACCAGCTTTTGAATGCCGACCTTGCCGCCCCAATAATTAGGGTTGGCGACGAGTTCGATCTGGTTGCCGGTATTCCACTTGCTGAACTTGAATGGACCAGTGCCGACCGGGTTGCGGGCGAAATCCTTACCGCCAGCTTTCACGGCCCCCGGAGACACGATGGCCGTGACCGGGTGCGTCAGGTGGGCCAGCAGGGGGGCAAACGGATCGGCGGTCACAAACTCGATGGTGTCATCGTCGATGACCTTGATGGTCTTGATCATGTTCAGGACGTAGCCGCCGGGGGCCTTGCTCTCCGGAGCGATCAGCCGCTCCACGCTGAATTTCACAGCGGCGGCATTGAACGGCGTCCCATCTTGGAACTTCACGTTCTTGCGCAGCTCAAAGCGCCAGGTGGTCGCATTGATGCGTTTCCAGCTGGTGGCCAGACGCGGTTTGATGGAGCCGTCCTCTTCCCGGGCAAGCAGACTGTCGTAGATGTGGTTGGTGATTCCGAAGGCCAGACCGCTGAAGGTCATGTTGGGATCAAGCGTGGGCGCGTCATTCGTCGTGGCGATCGTGACGGTGCCGGACTGCGCGCCGGCGAGTGAAACAGGGAATGTGAAGCAGGCCAGGGCCAGTGTCAGTCTTTTCATGGGACGAACCTCCATCAGTAGAACGCTTTTGTCGTCGGGAACGCTGGTCCGCGTATCAAGTCAAAAACAGCCGAGATGACACGTCATCCGCTCACGATATGACATTCGTCGCCATTGCGGACTGTCCGGGGTGGATTCAACTAGACCGGCCTATAGAAAACCACCAGGCAGAACGTCACGCCCGGAGCGTGGTCCGCCCCGAATTTTCTCTCCGCCGCATGAAGGCCTCGACGCTTCTGGTCACGCGATGCGGCCTGGTTGTCCCGATCAGCACAACTTGCTGGGGCCGGTGGTGTCGGCGAGCGACCTGAACCCATTTGATGTTGCGCTCGTGGTGCACGGTTACCCGATCGGTGGCTTTGAAGGTCAAGATTCTCAAGCGCTGAGATCTTCCGCAAATTGCACCTGGACTGGAAACCCGATCAAGATTGTTGTCGGGACAGCAAAGCGGTACAACGGCTCCTCACAGTGACCTGAGGCGCGGGCCTAGAAGGAGTGCCCCACCTCTGGAAAGCTCGGACGGCTACCGACAGTCGGACCTCGTCTGTAGTGCCTTAAGCTGCCTGGTATGTATCCTCGTCAACTGATTCATAGCGAGGCACAGGAGTTCTGAAGGCGTTCAGAACGTCAGGTCGCACCTAGCATTGCCCCAGACCCATAAGAGAACCTGTGCGAATTGTTTGCTTCCTCTCAGTGATAGGGATGGTGATGTGGGTGCGGCGGCGAATATTCAAGACTTGGGCGTATAGGGTAAGGAACTCTTGAGTTCACCGTTGCCGCTTGAAGCCGAGCTGCCTGTCCTCCTGGTGCTGAATGCGTCCGTCGTAGAGCGTGATGGACACGACACGAGCAACGAGCCGGCTCCAAACGCTTCGAAAGCCAGCACTCATCAGGGATCTCCTGGCCTCTACTGGGACCGAGACAAATCCAGTCAGCCAAGCAGTAATCGTTTCCGAACTGGGTATTTGCAACACAGCAGCCCAACCGATTCGTGCACCACTTGGAAGGTCTGATGACACCTCTCTGCACTCAAGGCCTCGTTTGTCTTGCACCAGCTACCGATCCGATGATGCAAGAAGTCGAGTGGACCCGCCGATGATCCAGAATGTTGCCGGGAGGTTCCCTGAAGCGGTCTGCCCTGCGCCCCTTGCTTCCGTCAGATCTTGAGGGCAGGACTGAATCATTCCAGCGAAACCACCACTTTACCCCGCACATCCGGCCCCTCAGCGTATTCATGGGCGGCGCGGATGTCAGCCAGTGGAAAGGTTTGATCCACTGGGACCATCAGCTCCCCGCTGTCGATCAACCGGGTCAGGAAGGCCAGATCCAGCCCCCGCTCCGCCGTTCGCACAGCAGCAAAACGCGGCTCCGCACCCGGCAACATGGCCGCCGCGTCCGAGAGCCGGGTAGGTAGGCCACGGGTGCTGACCAGCACGCCACGGGGGGCTAGGGCATGCTTAACTTCACTGAACTTCAGGGCGGGGGGCGTGTCCAGGATCACGTCCCAGGGCTGGCCGAAGTCATTCCAGTTCATGTCGTCGGTGGATACCGCCTCGTCCACGCCCAACTCGCGCAGGTACTCAAGTTTTGAGGAGCGCGCCACCCCGGTCACGTGCGCGCCCATGATCCGGGCCAATTGAACCCCAAAGGCGCCGATGCCACCGGATGCGCCGTAAACCAGCACCCGCTTCCTGGCCTGGCCACCCTGCAGTCGCCCCTCACCGCGCAGGCCCTGCAGGGCAGTCAGGCCAGACAGGGGAACCGCCGCTGCCGTGACCAGATCAATGCTTTCAGGGGCCAACCCGACGCGCGACTGACTGACCGTGACGTACTCGGCGGCCCCACCCCCACCGTGACCCAACAGGGTATAGACCCGGTCGCCTGGACGGTAGGCGGTCACTTCCGGCCCGCAGCCCGCGATCTCTCCCGCAGCGTCGAAGCCGGGCGTGAAGGGCAATTGTCCGGCCATGATCAGGCCCAGCCCGCCGCCGCGCAGGTTGAGATCAGTGCCGTTGACACTGGAGCCGTGCACGCGGATCAGGACTTCGTCCCCTTTTGGGGTGGGCCAGGCCACCTCCTCGACTTGCAACACCGAGGGAGCGCCGAAACTGTGAAAACGGGCCGCCCTCATGGCTGTCCGGGTGGCATAGGTCGTGGTACTGGCATCATCTTTTCCCCTCAAGCCTGGGCGGTTTGCGCGAACAGAGCCGCATGTTGCCTTACCCATTGTTCCAGGGTGGTCTGCTTCACGGGCAAGTGCGACAGGACACGGTCCATGGCCACCACCATGGCGTCCAGTGGGGCCGCCTCTCCCGCCTTGTAAGCGGCGACGATGGCTGTCTCGGCCTCCGGTCCCACCACACGGCCCATGATGGCACCGAACTGTTCGGGGGAGAGGGATTCGTAAACAATCTCGCGACCCAGTGCAGAAGTGAATACGGCGGCTATATCTTTCCCTCTGAGAGCCTGCGGACCGCCCAGATTGAACGACAGCCCGGCTAGATCAGGCCGACCCAGCGCCGCCACTGCGAAGCGTCCCAGATCCTGCGCGGCGATCCACGAGGTCGGGCGCCCGGCTTCGACCGGATAGGCCAGCACGTTCTCGGCCCCGAGGCGCGGCAACACCCACGGTCCCAGAAAGTTTTCCATATACGCAGTGGGGCGCAGGATGATGCCTGGCACGCCACTCTCACGCAGGAGCTGCTCCAGATGAATGCGGTAATCCAGCATCGGCAGGCCGGTAGGTTCCTCAGGAGTCTGGCCGCTGGTGTTGAGAACCACCAACTTCACCCCGGCCTCTTTCGCTGCCTGAATCGCGTTGCGGGCGTAGTCCAGTGGATTGCCTCTGCCGGAGAATGGGAGCATCAGAAAAACTTTGTCCACGCCCTGTGTGGCTCGGCGCACGCTGTCCATATCGGCCAGATTCCCTGCCACCACGTCCGCGCCCGCATCTACCAGGGAACGATTCCTGGCCGTATCGGTAACCAGGGCCCGCACCCGGTATCCAGCGTCCAGCAATCCATGGGCGACCGGCGCACCCTGCGCCCCGCCCGCTCCGTAAGTCAAGATCAGTTCACTCATGGTCTCCTTTCCTCGCTGGCACTCAGCATTGCCTTATCCGGAAAACCACGTTAGCAGCGACACTTCATTTTGTGAAGAAGTTTCCGAAAATTGCTATAGTTTCTAGAAATGAACTTTGATAAGCAAATCCAGGAGCGGCCCGAATGTACGGTGGAACGGGCCTTGGCGGTCATTGATGGCAAATGGACCACCCTGATTCTGCGTGACCTGCTGGCCGGAACACGGCGTTTTGGAGAACTGCGAACCAGCCTGACTGGCATCAGTCCCAAGACCCTGACGGATCGCCTGCGAGATCTGGAGCGGCAGGGTGTCGTGACCCGAGTGGTGTTTCCAGAGATCCCGCCGCGTGTGGAATACACCCTGACCGATAAGGGCCGCGCGTTGGGCAACGTGGTGTATGCGCTGGCCGAGTGGGGCGCTGAATGGACATGAATGGGGCGTAGGGCGGGAGAAGCCCATTGACATACCGATACCGCTTCGTCAAAGGCGGTAATCCGGTGTCAGGCGCATCGACAGCGCGAAACTCCTTGGCAAAGGAGAGCCAGTGACTGGAGACCGAAGCATAGACGCCGCCTAATCACGCCTTTGCTTATGGCGTTTGAGTCACCGTGTTGTCCAGCACCCAGCCGCTCTAAGAGGCGGTCGAGCCCTGCTCCTGCCTCCTGACTTCCAAAGCCAACAGCGACCATCTACCCTTGAGTCCGACAACTTGTTAAACCTGCGCTTTTTAGACCCGGTGGGTAGAGGGTTCAAGGTAATGACGCGTTGTAGTGATGGAGAAAGAGCCAGACGACGGTTTCGAGATGCGACTGACGACGACTGAAGGCCAGGGAACGGCGGACCAGATGGGCGAGGCGAGCACGCAAAGTCGCGTTGAAACGCTCAATATGCTGGGTTCCACCGATGCGATGCAGCTTCCCGAAGACCACGCTCTTGTCGGCCGCTAGGCGGTCTGTATGACAGACCGCGTCCAGGTACGGTGTTTCCAGGCTGTGCCAGAGCCCGTATGCGCCCAAGGTGTCGCGGGGACCGAGGAAGCACCCGACGATCCGTCGGGTGTGCCGATCCATGGCCAGCCAGATCCAGAGCGGTCGTTGATGACTTCTCACGAACGTGCATAGTTCGTCGCATTCCAGCACCCTTCGAGAGGGTGCCGGAATGCTCAAGCTTTTTTTGTAGAAGACGCAGGGGTGTTCAAGTCGTGTGAGACGCTGCGACTCAACCCTTTGAGATGCAGACGGAACCACGAGCGGCTGACTCCGGTGACCCGACAGATTCCCCGGTGAGAGATCCGCTCAGTCAACAACCGGTCCACCAGGGCGATGGTCTCCGCTGAAATACGATGCCAAACCGGCCTCAAGGTGAACTGGTGGCCACAGGCGCAGCAGAGGTAGCGTTGCTTCCCCGTATGGGCATGACCGTTTTTGACGATGCGGACGGCGCCGCACTGCGGACACTCCAGACCGTTCATGCTCCATTGAATACCTGTCATGCTCAAAAATCCACGACCACCGGGTGCATAGGTTTGACAGGAGCTGAATACTGCCCTATATTAAAGAAATCAAGGCGGCCTGTGGGCCGCTTTTTCCGTTTTTACTCGGCAATCTTGGCGACAAGGAAGGGCACGTATCTTCCTATTCATTCACCGTTTTGCATTAGGTCCGCGGCCTGCAGTTGCCCGTCCCCGCCAGGTCCATGAACATGCCGGGGCGGGAGCGGCACCCCCGGACCCGCTGGAGTCGTTGACGAAGTGCTGGCCCGGCGATACTGGTCAAGGTTGTTGAGACGGGCATGCAAGGTCGGAAATACCTGCACCCGATCGTGACTTTCGCAGCTCCTATTATCATTGATTTGGTCTGGATCCTCTGGCAAGGCCGTCCTGGCCCGAGCCGGATGACCAATCGTTAAACCCATCGGTTGAGCAGCACAGTGCTTCACACATGCAGGCAACGCAAGCTAGCAGCATGACCAGCTTCGGGAAGACGGCCAAAACCTTAAAAAAGCTCTGGCCTGCCCTGGAAGAGGGTGATGTCAAAGCCATTCACGAGGCCCGTAAACTCACCCGCAAGGCACAGGCCCAACTCCGGATTGCCAGCGCGCCGAAACGAACCAAACGGGCCTGGCGGGACGTGCGGCGCGCCGTCGCGCCCGTCCGGGATCGGGACGCTTCAGGTGAGCTTCTGCTCACGGTCCTGAAAGACCTGAAGGTCCCCCAGGAAACCCTGGACCAGTTTCAAACCGACTGGGAAGCGGCCCGTCAACGCACCTTTGCCGAGGTCGAACTTCCGGAACCGCCCTCCGCCGTGAACCGCCCGAAGCACTGGAAAGCTCGCGTTGAAGAAGCCCTGTGCAGTGACGCCCACGAACTCATCAGGGAAGCCAATCAGGTGTTCCAGACCAGTGCGGTGGAGCCGTGGCACGAATGGCGCAAACATCTCAAGCGCTACAGGTACACAGCTGAACTCGTTGGAGAAGCGCCAAACGCTGTCTTGCAGGTCCTCGAGCAACTCGGCCGCATGCAGGATGCACAGGTGGTGCAGGACCTTCTGAGTCAGGAGGGGTGGGTCCCGCAGTACCGGGAAGCTATCCTGGGCCGTGAAGCCGCCGCTCAGCGTGAGGCGCAGGAACGCGTGCGGGAGTTGTGGCCGGCATTGCACGATGCTCTGAAAGCGGTTGTGGCAGGTTGTTGACCTCAGGGTAAAAATGGGGACTGCAGAACGTGCTGGGAGCAGTGGTGCAGTTCAACAGGCGCTGAAGAGCAGGAGCGGTTGACCAAGTCGGATGGTGGTTGGTGACCCGAGCAGGAAGGACAACCATCCTTGGGTACATCGCCGTGATCGGAATATTCCACGACGCAGTGACTATGCCCGGGACGTGCTCCATAGCGTAAAACCCGAGACGTGCCCTAAGCTTGCGCAGTCGCGCCAGACCCTATCGATAGGAGTGGACCCGTGGCATGTCACCGCCCTGCGGCAGGACGGCCAGCGTGGCTCCGTGGCGGTTAATGACCCGTCATAACTCGCCGATGTCCATGGACAGCTCGGCAATGTGCCACTGGAACTCGCCCCTGTACCCGGTGGTGGGGGCCCACAGTGGCCGCAGATCTCCATGCACCAGATCAGACTGAGCGGATCAAGGAGGAGCGTCCCTGTACCAGGAGACCCTGACTCCCCTTGTGCCATGTATTGATGGGGTCAGCCCTCCTGATCCTCAGGCCAGGCGTCGCTGACAACAGAGTGTACAGATGACCTTCGCGTCTGGGAAGTCCACACGTCAGGGTGCAGGGCACGGGTGAGATTGATCGTCCCAGCAAGGCAAGCGAATGCAACGCCGTTGCGGCGTCATCGAGATGTCATCGCGGGATTTCTAGAGTCCTGACAGTGACATCAAAGGAGTGACTTATGAATTCAATCTTCAAAATCAGTTTATGGGGACTGACGATGACCCTGTGGACCTCTGCAATTGCTACAACATCGCCTGCTGAATTTACCTTGAGCGCTCAAGCAACTGCCTGGACGCTGGGCGCAACTCAAAGCGCAAGTACGACTTTGCGGCTCGCTGGCCTCGACCCAGCCTCAGATCCCGTTCGCTTTACGCTGGAGGGCGTTCTGGCCGGCGCGGGCCGAGACAAAATCAGTGCTGCATTTGGTCCTCTGAAATCCAGTGAAAGTGCCCTCAAACTCAACGTTGGCGCTGATGTTCCGATTGGAACATATTCTCTGTCCGTGCGAGCATCCAGCGGCACTGTCTCAACGACGCTTCCACTTCGAGTCAAAGTGGAGCGGTGGCTTCTGGTTGACGCGGATAGGAGTGAGAATAACCGCAATGTTACCGAGAGTCACCGTCCCGATCCGAAGGCCAAGGATTCCGCGCTAGACACAGCAATGAAAAATGCCCTCAATGGACGAATTTACGATGTCTTTGCCGTGAAACAGGGTTCGATGACCACCGATCTTTCATCGATTGGAGGCCCTGCCATTGGTACGCTGCGCAAATACTCAGGTGTCGTCTGGTACACCGGTAATCAGGACTATCAAGTCCCTATCGAGCAGGATTATGCAAACTTAAGATCCTTCCTAGACGAGGATTCGCGCCGACTTGTTATGTTCTCTCCCGCCATGGTTCTGAATATGGCAGGGGCAGGGAACGTATTTCAGACAACGGAAAAAGATCCTCAGGACAACCAGTTGCTAACACAACAGAAGGATTTTCTTAAAAACGTCTTCGGGGTCAGCGGATATCACGGTTACTATGCGCGCGACAGCTATATGTTGACACCTGTTGCAGGAACACCGGTGACCCCATTTGGAAGGATCGAAGCGTCCGGCGGAAATAGTGTTCGTGTGGCCTTCAAAGCTTTAGAACACAAGTCGGTGCGAAGTTGGATGACTGCGCCGGTGCAGGATCAGCGGAACGTCATCTCGACTGGCTCCATTGTGCTTGGCCGGGGCGGCATTGGCCAGGCACAGACTTCGAGTGGACTGTTCATCGGTGTTTCGCCTGATGCTTTGAAAACGCCCAATCTGCCTGCCCTTCTTCGAACATTTCTTCTCTTCTGATCCATTGGTGCTGCGCATCAGCCGTTGAATCGAAATACATCGGGAAATGTTCCCTCTTCATTGCAGGGGAGGACTCTATTTAGAGCAGGCAGTCCTGTGAGGTGACGTGCCCCTGGCGACATCAACGACAACACCTTTCACATCCTGGTCCCGTCTCTTGCCAGCGCCCTGAGTTCTCGCCACAGCGCATCGCTCTCAGCGCTTTCTTCCAGGTTGCCCAGAGAACGGCCCACTGCTTCCCTTCCTACTGATAACCCTTGGCTCACCTGCCTCCCATGCCATGACACACCGGGCTCAGTCATGAACGCTTGGTGGACGGGTCCGACCTTCCGTCGGTTATGGCTGGCGAGTACAAGCGCGAATATCGGGGACGGCATCGGCAAAACGGCCCTGCCATTGCTCGTCGCCTCAATCTGCCGTGACCCCATCATCGTCACTGGTGTCGCCGTCTTCGCCTCGCTGCCGGGGCTAATGTTCACTCTGCCGTTCGGTGCCCTGATTCACCGTCTCGCCCGCCGCACCCTGCTGGTCGTCGCACACGCGGCCCGAGCAGTGCTGCTCGCCCCTGCGGTCTTCCCCGGGCACCTCCACATTGCTCTGCTGTATGGGCTCGCCTTCGTCCTCGGCACGGCGGAGACACTCGCGGACGGGACCGCCGAGACTGTCGTGCCGTCGCTCGTCGAGAACGAGCATCTTGAGGATGCCAACGGGGCGCTGTAGGCCACGAGCGTGACGAACAACGAGTTCGTGGGTCCACCGGTCGGAGGGCTGCTGTTGGCCACCCTCCCTGGACTGCCGTTTCTCGTGAACGCCCTGAGGTTTCCTGGGAGTACGGCGCTGATCTTGACCCTGCCCACCCAACCTGCGCGCCACGCTTCGCGAGGTGTGGTGGCGAGAGGTGGTGGGCGGTTTGAAGTGGCTGTGAGCCCGTCCATTGCTGCGCTCTGTGGCGCTGCTCATGTCCCTCACGACGCTGCTCGACGCGAGCCGTGTTTGCGCTATTCGTGCTCTTTGCGACCGCTCTCCCTGGCGTCGGTTCGGTGGGCTACGGCCTGCTGCTCACGGCAGGTGCGCTGGGCCACATCCTCGGCAGCCCGCTGTCACCTTCTGTCTCGCGGCGCCTCGGAGCTGGGCGGACCGTGCTCGGGTCCGTGTTCGTCCTGGGGTTCATGTACCTCGGCTTGAGCCTTTTCCACGCGCCCCTGCTCCTGGCCGCGCTGCTGGTGCTCGACGGACTCAACCTGGGCCTGTCCGGAGTTGTGAAGGTGTTGACGCAGCGACACCTCGTGCCGCCGGAGATGCGCGGGGCGTACCGCTTTGTGGTCTCCTGCGCCGCTCCGCTCGGCGCGTTTCTGGGAGGGGTGGTCGGCCGGGCCCTGGGCTTGCGCGAGACTTTTGCGATAGCCGGTGGTCTGGGCCTCTTGTTCGCTGCTCTGTTCGCGGGCAGCGTCAACAACCGGGCAGTGGTCCGCGCTGGGCAGCAGACGTATGCACAGCCATCTGAGTCGTAGCTTCCGCTGCCCAGGCACAGGGCTTTGACCGGCGCTCGCTCCGGCTCAACGGCTGGAATGGTCAGCATTGCGTGCCGGTATCCACGGCCACGTGCCACAACGAGGCGTCAATGCCCCGCGAACCACTTATAGCCGCGCCGGTACGGAAGACTATGGGAAGCCCGTCAAGCGGGCGCCATTCCACTCAGGCAAGGCGTCGACCAGCTGGCAGGAGCAGTTCCAACGGCAGTTGGGTTAGAAGTTCAGAGTGTGGGTCATCTGGTGTCCTCCCAGCTTTCCAAGACGGTGATTCAACCAGCCTCAACCCGCATGACCTACGCACAATGGCCAGTACGGTAGACAGGCGTCAGGAGAAGAGGATACTGTTGCAAGATAGTTGATATTTCAAATACATATCAACTATCTTGCAAGGAGCCCTTATGAAGACCCCGCCCGTCATCCACCTCATCTACGGCCCCCAGGGCGCCGGCAAGACCACCTATGCCCGCACTCTCGCCACCAAGACTCAGGGGCTCCGAATTTCCATTGACGAATGGATGGTTGCCCTGTACGGTCCCGATCTCCCGCAGCCCCCCGCGCTGACCTGGGTCATGACACGTGTTGCCCGCTGCCAGACACACATCTGGACCGTCGTCGGGCAGCTTGTCGCCCTCAACACCCCCGTCATCCTTGACCTGGGTTTCATGACCACCGCCGATCGCCAGCTTGCCCAACAGTGGGCCGATCAATACGGGGCGACCACCAAATTCCATTTTGTTGATGCGCCCGCAGCAATACGTCGCTCACGCGTGCTCAGTCGCAATGAAACTCAAGGGGAGACCTTCGCCCTCGTTGTGACACCCGCCATGTTCGACATGATGGAATCGGTCTTCCAGCCTCCCAGCCCGGAAGAGCTGGCTCAGGCCTACCACGTAACATCAACCCATGCCTGAAATTGCCCCGGCCGGAAATGAAGCCTTGCGGTTCTGCCTCAACCTCAACCGGGCCACTGCTGTCCTGACCCGCCACATCGACAATCGCCTGGGTGCCCTGCACGGCCTGAGTCTCAATGACCTCACTGTGCTTCAGTACCTCCATTTGGCCCCCCACGGCAAAGCGCGCCGCAGCGACCTTGCCGCCCACCTGGGCCTGACGGCTTCTGCAGTCACGCGCCTCCTTCTTCCACTGGAGAAGATCGGCCTGGTCGCCCGCCTGCCGGATGCCCGGGACGCCCGAGTGGGCTACGCCGCCCTGACCTCCGCCGGAGGTGATCTGCTCAAAGTCGCCCTGGAATCCGCCGTTCAGACGAGCGAAGACCTCGTTGGGCACGTGCCCGTTGCCCAGTTGCGGGCCCTCTCCACCGTACTCGATTCATTGGTCTGATTCGGCTTTCTTCAGGCAATTCCGGCAAGTGAACCAAGGCAGATCATCCGTGACTGCCATCAGGCCTCCCGACCAGCAGCATTGAACTGTCTCACCGCTTTGCGCGCCATGAGCGTGCTTCTTGGAAATTCCAGCAGAGCAGCACTATGGACAGGAACGAAACGTCCCACCGGTAAAATCTCAAAGATGCATCAAGGTCAGGGCTGAAAACAGTGCTTGTGGCTGTCAATCGACAATTCGGTGCCGTGCTGAACATCCTGCTCAAACTTCACTGCGGTTCCCATGCAGCGACAACCTTCCTCCTGTCACCACTGACTGAAGATGGCGTTTAGCCCCCATCCATATGAAGTAGCCTTGGACTGACGCTGGCGCTCCTGGGAAACTTCCTGTACGCCAAGCTTTGGAGCACGTTCAGGTTGTGTTCACCACATCTCGTCATTGACCTCGCGTTTTAGATGATTGCGAGTCGCCTGTGAGTAGATGGGGCCGATCCCGCCGTTCACTGCCTCGCCCATCGCGTCACGCTCCCCTGATTCACCATGGGGTCACTGATCAGATTCATTTCGAAAGGCTTCTGTCTCCCACAACTCATCGCCGCTGCAAGGTGTCAGCTGTTGACCACCACTGCGCTATGGATGCATTAATGCGTCCCATCAAGGACACTTCGCAGGCGAGCGGCCTGATCGTCTGCACCAAGTTGTCCGTAGAGTTCAATCGCGGTGGCCAGAAACTGGCGGACAGCTTCCGGCTGAAGCACCTGCCGTGCGTCAACCGTCGCCTGCTCCAGGAGCGCGGCAGCCGCCTGTAGATTTCCCCCCAGTTGCCACTGGGCAGCAATCCTCGCGGGGGGAGCGCCGGCATGGGAGAGGGCTCTGGCCGCGCTGCGATGCAAGAGGCGACGCACCGGCAAGGGCATGCTGCTGAGAATCGACTCGTACACCACGTCATGGGCAAAACCGCTGCCAGTCATAAGCTGTGCGTTCTCCAGCTCCTCCCAATGCTGCGCGACGTCGAGTATGGGTGCTCCGAGCACCTGTGCGATCAGTTCGATGTGGAAATCACTTTGCAAAACGCTGGCAGCCCGCGCAGTATTCAGCGCTCCCGGAGAGAGCCGGGCCAGACGACGCTCAATAATGCGCTGGACCTTTTCTGGCACCGGAAACCGATCGGGGAGGGCATTGCCGGAAGACAACTGCCCACGCTCCACGAGGTGGCGCACCATTTCCAGCAGAAACAGTGGATTGCCACCCGAGAAGTGCGCGAGTTGCGTTCGCAACTCGGGCGGAACGGGCAGGCCCACGTGCTCCAGGACGGTGTGAGCCTCAGCCTCAGTCAGCGGAGCAAGCGCGATCTGGACCGCCAGGCCATGAGCAATCATTTCATCGTAGACAGCAGCAGTCTGCGGGCTGAGTTCCTCGTGGCGCACCGTGCACAGCATATGGGGAACGCCGTCAGGCTGACCAAGGGGGAACGCACTTGAAATAAGGACCAGGCCAGCTTCGATGGCCGCTGGATCCGCGTAATGCAGGTCCTCATACACCACCGCCACGGCGCCGCGCGCGCCAATCTGGAAAAGGTCCTGGATGGCTGCATGCAAAGCAGCCTGTGCTGGGACTGGAGCTGGCGGATCGCCGTCTTGCAGGAGTTCAGGAAGCAGAGGCGCCAGAGCCGAGCGCTGCCAGGCCTTCAGCCTGACTTCAGGATGCGTCGCAAGAATGCCCCGCAGGTTACGGGCCGTCGTGGCATAGGGGACGTGGGCATCTCCCGGGCGCGCTTCGACCCGCAGGACAGGGCCTTTCCGGGCCACAAAGTCATGCATCAGACGAGATTTGCCAACGCCTGGTTCGCCACTCAGAATAATAAATTGCCCTCTGGCCCAGGCTGCTTCAAGCGCCGCCCAGGCAGCGCTGCGTCCCGCCAGAACGGTGGGGTGCCGGAGGGCCAGGGGAAGTTGAGGAGGCTGGGGAATCACCGTCAGTTCCACCTGGCCCTGCTCAATTTCCTTGGCAAGGTGCTGGGTTTCAGGCATCGGCTCAACGCCGAGTTCCTGCTCAAGAAGTTCGCGACAACGCTGATACGCCGAGAGCGCTGCGGCGCGGTCATTGTTGAGGTAGTACAGCCGCATCAAACGGCGGTGGTGGTCTTCGGACAGTTGATTGAGCGTCAGGAGGGCCTGGGCTGTAGCGATTGCCGCAGCCCAGCTTCCCTCGGCCTCCTGCTGTTGCGCCAGATTTAACAGCGAGGCCGCGCGGCGGGTGTCCAGCTGTTCGCGTTGCGCCGCCAACCAGTCGGCAAAATCAGGCATGTCGTCGAACTCCACCCCTTCGAGGAGGGTGGTCCGGGACAGGTCGCCCTGGGGTTCAAGGTGGGCTGCCGACGTGAAATCAACCTGCACGTCCGGATGAAGGTGAACGGTCTGCTCGGCAAGAATTAAATCGGCACCGAGCATACGGTTCATCCGACGGATGAGCTGGACGAGGTTGTTGCGGGCCGAGCCTTCCAGGGTCTCAGGCCAGAGCAGCCCGGCAAGCCTTGAACGCGTTGTCGGTCCCTCAAGCGCGAGGTAGGCCAGGGCCGCCAGGGGCTTTCGGTCGCAGCGGAGTTCGACGCCATCAGGATTGATCAGACGGGGCCGTCCCAACATGAAGAATGTCCAGTGCCGCGCATGGGCCATGCCGGTCAGCTTAGCAAGACAGACCTGGCAGATTGGTCGTCCTGCTCTGGTTTGAAGCGCCTGGCTCCGCTCTTTCTTATCATCCGTCAGGGTTCAATCGGGCCATGGAATGTGACCCTTGTCAGACGTGGCTTTGGACCACCATCCTGCCGCTACTGGAACCACGGCGCCCTGCAAGGTGAAGTGCACCAACCAGTTCTCAGATACGACGTGTGCACGGCCTGAAGACACTGTCACCGGGTTGTCATCGTTCGCCGGCTACTGTCAGCAGGCTCGATCTGAGCTCACAGGAGGCCGCTATGCGCTTGTCCAAGCCCACATTCGCCCGACTTCACAGCTGCCGTCGCCCAGGAATCCTTCCGACTGCCTTGTTGGCCAGCGTTTTGCTCATGTCATGCAATGATGGCTCCTTCCACACGCCTCCAGTTCCTGTGCCCATCACCCATTCTCTGATCAGCACTGAACAACGTCTGTTCGCGGTGAACCTGAGTGCGGTCAATGACGTGGTGCTGCTTCCCTCACCCGTGCCCAGAACCAGCTTTGTTGACATGGCCAGGGACGGAGACTCGGGGCCCGTCTACGGCATCACCAACTCGTCGCTTCACGCTCTGAATGTGTCTACTGGTGCCGAGGCCTGGGTTGGGTCGTCGGGTGTCCATGATCTGACTGCCCTGGCATTTGACCGATCTGGACGACTGTTCGCGGGAAGTGCCAGCGGACACCTGTACCAACTTGATATGAACACCGGAGCAGCGTCTCCGGTGCCCTTGACTTCAAGACTGGGTGCCGTTAGTGGCGATCTGGCTGCGGCGCCTGACGGGACACTCTACGGGACGATCACGGCCCCTGGTTCAGATGTGCTGGTGAGCATCCATGTCGATTCAGGTGTGGTGACCACCCTAGGACCGACCGGGTATACGCAGGTCTACGGCCTGACCTTTCGCGGGGAAATCCTTTACGGCATCACGAGTGGGGGAGAGCTGCTCACGCTGGATCGGCACACAGGCGAAGCGCAGCAGGTGGGGGACACGGGCCTCAGGGCCGTTACAGGAATGGAATAAGACAGGGCCTGGCTTCGGGCTGATCCTTGGCCCTGAACGGACTGTGCTGTGCCTCGCGTTTAAGCTCCCGGGCATGATTGTGTGAACTGCTGGGCCATGCGGGGGCCGTATTCGACGTTGTGTGGGTGCTCAGCATCCATGACCGATCTCAGGCCAGAGAGGAGGATTCACGCTATGTCTGCCCAGAACCGTGTTCGCATTTATGATGTCCAGCTTCTGTCGAATGACTGGTACGTGCTCAAGAAGACGACCTTTGACTACCTGCGCAGCGACGGAACCTGGCAGCGACAGAGCCGGGAAACCTACGACCGGGGCAACGGCGCGGTTATTCTTCTCTATCACCTGTTGAACAGAACGGTCATCCTGACCCGGCAATTCCGTTTCCCGGCCTTCGTCAATGGACATGCTGGCTTTCTGCTGGAAGCCCCTGCCGGGCTGCTCGACGCGGCAGACCCGGAAGAGCGCATCCGCGCCGAAGTCGAGGAGGAGACTGGCTACCGGGTCAGGCAGGTTCAGAAAATTTTCGAGGCGTACATGAGTCCAGGCTCGGTCACGGAAAAGCTCTACTTTTTTGTTGCAGAGTATGACCCGGGCATCAGGATGAGCAATGGGGGAGGTTTGGCTTCCGAAGGGGAGGACATCGAGGTGCTTGAGATACCGATTGACGTCGCCCTGCACATGATCGAGAGCGGCGAGATCATGGATGGAAAGACCATCATGCTGTTGCAGTATGCACAGCTTCATCTCTTCTGCGTGGGAGCCTGCTAATCCGCGTATTGATTTGGGACATGAACCGCGCAGACACGCCCCTTCCGTCGAGACCTCTAATGGGGCGCTGACGACTTTACGTCCGGATCAACAACCAGCGCGGATAGCGTCGGATAGGACGGTCATTGAACACTGGGGTGCCGTCTGGCAGCGCCGAGGAATGGACGAATTTGCCGCCGGCTCCTCACCCTTTGCGCGGGCTGGCGGCTGGGTTCAGCGGTTCCCTGTACTGTGCGAACATTCAATTTCACGACACGGTCATCTGACAGCGCGCCAGGTGTTGGCCCAGCGGCACGGTGACTTGCAGCCAGGGGCCGCTCAGTGCCCCGGCGTCTCCCTGTTCCACATCAATCTGCAGGCCGGTTGGAAAATGCAGAAGTGGTCCGGGCGAAGGCAGGGGGCGCCCCAGACGGCCGCGCAGCACATCAGTCAGCACTGGCACCTCCTGGCCCAGGCAGGCCACGGCCAGCTTGCGGGTCACCTGATCCAGAGCACGCACCTGCGGAAGGGTCAGATCCCTGTCCGCCGGCACCTGGAGCGCTACCGTGATCCGGCGAACAGTCTGGGCCTGGGCCGCTGTGACCGCCTCGTTGGAGAACATGACGTCCATCTGCGCGGCGGCATCGTTCCATAGAACACGCCAGCGCTGGACCGTGGCATGCGTCGCCAGCACCTCCACCCGCGTGACCCGGCTGTCCTGGCGCAACAGTGCCAGCGGGTCAAGCAGACCCTCACCACCCCCAGCCTGTGCGCCTGTCTGCAAGGCCGCCATCAGTGCCCAAATGAGCCAGTTTCTTCGTGACATCACTCTTCCTCCATGGATGACGAACTGTGTGGACGAACTGTGTGGGCCAACGTTTCCTGGCGCCTCTGTGCCAGCAGCCATGATGACAGGGTCAGCAGACAGGCGCTCTTGTGGAGGTTCGGGCTGACGCCCTGACAATCTCGAACTGCTCAGCACCGTTTCTTTGAGGCGCACCGTCACCTCAATCTTTCTAAGCCTTAGCGCCACTGTTCGAGATTCAATGAAACGTTGGTCATGGGCGGCGTCAGGGTCAGACCAGCGGCCCCCTTGGCCGAGGCGGCGTCCACCCAGTCACCCTCATCTGGGGTGCCGTTGCCGTTGGTGTCTTCCCAGGCCAGGAGTTCGTAGGGGGTGGGGTCCAGATTGTCCAGGGTAAAGGGCTGCTGATGTCCCGCGCCAGACAGCGTGACGAAGCGCACGCTGCCGTCCTCTGCACCACAACCCCGGTCCACCCGGCAGGCGATCACCGCAGCGCCGTTCAGGCTGTGCCCCTGAGGAGCGCTGACCATGCCGCTCACGCGGCGGGGCTCCTGCCCGGCGGGACTGGCCGTCAGGGTCCGCGGACGATTGTAGCGGCTGTCCAGCGTCTTACCCGTGGGGTCGCCCAGCACCAGGACGTCGCCGGCGAGTTTCCAGGTGAATGCGGACGGAATCAATTTGCGCGTTTCATAGCTCTGGCTGGGGGAGCAGGTGTAACCCTTGTTGTAGGCGGTCACTGGCGTCAGCGTCAGGAGATTGCCTTTCAGGCTGACGTTTCCCTTGCTGCTGGTGAGCAGTTTGGACGTGCAACCGTAGGTCGTCACCACGATAATGCCATTACGTTCGTAACTGCCGTCAGCCTTGATGCGGATGATCTCGCTGGTGCCGCTGCTCTCCGCGTACTTGCCGGTAGTGGTGTCGTAATACTCGATGGGTGACACCGAGCCATATTCCCACTGGCCCTGAAGCGCCGCAGGCACGACGGCCGCAGAAGCCAGACCACACGAGAGAATGGGAAGAAGGGTGAAGCATAGCCTGATGTTCATGATCCGCTCCTTGGGCCAGATACCCAGCCGCTGACGGTCACCCTAAATAAAGGTCGGTGACAGCTGGATGACAGGCCATAGGTGGCAGTCATCGTGTGCAGTGTCAGATGTAAGGTGGCGGGACAGTTCTGCGTTGTGTGCTTCACCTGAGAATGAATCACTTTTGAGCCATGCCCGCACAGCCTGCCGCCACATGGTCACGCCATCATGAGCCCCTCCGAAAAAGGGGCCGTACATTTGGTGCCCTGCTTGAGGATGGCCTGCCCCAGTGCGCCACCACGGCGAGATTCCCGCTGGCTCCTGCCTGAAGTCTGCATCACAGGAAACGGTGTCCAGCGTGATTGCTGGCGCGCAGCAGGCCAGCACCGCTGTGCCCTCGACATTCCTGAACTTGTCTGGGCGTCACGCCGAGCTGGCCTGCCTGAGCTGAGGGCAGCAGGCGATTAACACCACACGACAACGCCAGCGGCTCGGCCGCCGTGCCATCGAGATGCCATCCACGCCTTCCTAGACTTCCCTCACGCTCAACCGACGAGCGAAAGGAGCCAACAACAATGCAAAAAGCGACTCTCGGACTTGCTGCACTCATACTCTCGGCCATCCTGGCGGCTTGCGGCGGCGTCACCCCAGGCCCTGGTCCAGGCCCAGGCGGCGGGAACCCCGATGGCCCGGTGGGCGACGCGCTTCCCGCCGAACTGCGCGGCGAGTGGCATTACGGCTATATCTCTCCCATCCAATATTACGATTCCACCAGCAACCAATACGCCGAGGCCAGCGGCACCAGCATGATTCTCAAGCTCGGTGCAAACGGAACCTTCGAGCGTAGCGGCATCACGGTCATCACCACCGGGAATTGCACCAGCAAAATCCTGCTGAACGAGTCTGGCACCGTGGATCTGGAAGGCAACATCCTGACCCTCATTCCAAAGACGTCCTATGCAAAGGGCTATCAGTGCTCTCCGAGCCACTCGTTCGAAAACCGCTCGCCCACCAATTCCGTGAACACCTGGAAAGTGACCGGTAGCGGCGCGCAGGCCGTTCTGGCCCTTGGCAAACCGAACGACCCCACCATCAATGATCTGTACAACCGCCCACGGGGCACGACCAATCCAGGCAACGAGGGCGGCTCGATTTCCGGGCGTCTCACGCTCGCCGAGGATTCTGGCGACGAGTTGGGGGAGATTGTCGTCATGGCATGCCCGATTGACGGTGGATGCCGCAATGAAGCAAAGTGGCGCTTCACGCAATTCACCACAGGCAGCACCACGGCCACCTTCGAGATCAAAAACGTGCCCGCCGAACCGTACAAGGTGTATGCCTGGAACGATCTGAACGACAATAAGCAGCCAGACGTGGGCGACCTGATCGGCGTCTACACCACGGACGGCAAGACGGAAGCGGTCGTGACACCGCCGGCACAGAACATCGATATCAAGGTCGAGTACACCAAACCCGAGTAGGCGTGACCCTGCTGGCGCAGTGTAGCGTTCTGGCCATTGGATCACCGAAAAACCGAACCTGGTCAGTGGCCGTCTAGATTCAGACGGCCACTTCCACGGCTGTGTCCTGTGACGCAGGGTTCCCAGCGGTTGCTGGACAAGGTCTGCGTGAAGGGTGCTCCCGTACCGTCCTGGCGGTTGTGGCACCCCCATCGAACTGACGCACCAGTAATTGGAGCCGAGCAAACCGCCACATTGCCCCCGCACAAGCGCTGAAACCTCCGCCAACAACGGTCGTGAAAGCTTTTCCAGGGGGGCCCGACACCTGGGCAACGCTGCCGGGCCACACAATCCGCAAGGCGGAGGCTGAACTCGTTAGCCTCCACCTCGTGAGGGTCCACCAAAATCAGGGGGCTGTGGCAAACAGCCGGGTCAGCACATCACTCAGGGCTTGGGAAAGCGGTCGAATTTGCTCAGGGCGTCGGCCTCATACGGGGCCAGGGGGCGGGCATAGAAGCGCAGATCGTCAAGGCCGCCGTAATACAGGCTGTCGCCGCTATTGTTGTTCGAGCCGCCGGCCCCGTCCGCGACAGTCCAGCCTCTGGTGGCCGACAGGGCGTAGGTCCCGGATTTGCTGGCCGAGTTGACCGTCACTCCATTGCGGTAGAGCGTCAGGGTCGAGGTGTTGCCCGTCACATCCACCACGGCAACGTAATGGGTCCAGCTGTTCGTCGGAGCTTCCTGAGCGTCCGTGACCCGGAGATCACCTGCACTGCCTGCCACTGCGAAGCTCACCCGTCCCGGCTGGCCACTATGACCGTGAACGGAGCCGAGGTAAGCCACCGCCGCGTCTCCCTGCTGGCCCACCAGCCAGCTGTCGCCCTGATTCTGGCCCGGGTTGGGCTTGAGCCAGAAGCTGACCGAAAACGGCGTTTTCAAGCTCAGGTTCGGGGTAGACAGGCCGCCTGAAGCGTCACCGCCACAGCCCGCGTTGCCATAATCCACGTTGAACAGCAGGGCCTGGTTGTTCGCGTTCCAGCGGTCGGTCCCAGCCTTGACGCAACCTGAACCGTTCAAGGAAGCGCTGAGATTGTTGCCACTCTCGTCACTGCCGCTACCCGCCAGGGGGTAGAACGCCCGCAGGCCGGTCTTGAAGTTGGTCACGTTGACGCCCAGGGTGCTGGCAGCACTGTTCAGCCCCTTAGTGTCGGTGGCAATGACACTCACGGTGTAGCGGCCGCTGGCAGCATAATCGTGGCTGAGGGTGAACGCGGCTGGCGTGCTGCTCACCTGGCTGGTCTGTCCGTCCCCCCAGTTCACCGTGATGTTGGCGAGATTGCTGTTCTGATCGCTGGCCGTGCCGGTGAGCGTCACCCGTTCCGGCGCGCCGGGCACGCCGACACTTGCCGTGGCGCTGCTGAGGACCGGCGCGACGTTGGCCGTCACACCCGGATCGAGCGGCTTGGGGTCACTCGCGTCACTGTCGCCGTCCCGGTCCGTATCGGCGTTCAGTGGATCGGTGCCCTGTCCCTTTTCCTGGGCATCGTTCAGACCGTCGCTGTCGGCGTCCGGCAGCGCGGGATTGGAGTAGACGCGTCGGGGATAGCCCTTGACCAGTGCAGCGGTCACCACGTCCCAGCCGACCTTGGCCTCGTCGTGGTCGCTGAGACCATCCCCGTCGCTGTCTGCTTTGCTGTCGGAGGTCCCGTACAGGTACTCGTCGTTGGAGAGCAGCCGGTCCTGATCCTGGTCCTGCACGCGAACCAGCCGGATCTCGCTGTTCTGGGTCAGCACGATGTCATCGAAGTTGGTGTTCGGCGCGATATTCAGGTTGTTCGAGCCGACGGCGGCCCACAGCGAATGATCTGCCACACCGCTCGTTACGTCGCCCTGGAAGGAACTGCCATTGTCGCGCAGGGTCTTGAGCACCTGAACCCCGCCCGACGTGCCGGTGGCGTAGGGAAGCTTGAGGACGTCTTTGAGCACCTTGGACAGTCTGACCCCCACGATGTTGCCCCCCGCGCGCTGCACGTTGGTCGCCACCCGCTCACGCACGATGTCACCGTTGCCGTAGTCGATGACGACCAGGGCGGTCTGGGCGTTGGTGGTTTCCTTGAGGAATTCGAAGTTGCGCCCGGCGTCGTCAAGCAGGCTGTAACTGCTGAACTCGAACAGCAGGTCTTGGGGGCGCTGCATCAGGCTCAGGGCCAGGTCGGCGGGCAGATCGAGCGAGGCAGCCAGCGTCCCGGTGCTGCCCCCGTTGCTCAGCACCACGCCGCCCGCGCCCAGTGCAGGCGTCATGTTGCCCACCACAAGGTAGTTGGCTGGATTGGCCGGATCGCGGCGCAGGGCGGTGACCGTGAGGTCCTTGAAATTGAAGCTGATGTCGCCGGTGTTCTTGACCTTGAAGCCCACGTTCAACTTGCCACCCGACAGCGTGGTTCCCTGCGAGGCACTCTCGGACAGCGCTTCTTCAGAGGTCTGCTGACTGCTCCTGACCGAGCCGGTGGTGTAGCTGGCGGACTTCTCGTAGCCGTATCCGGCAGACACCGTGACCGAGGCGCTCGCTTTTGCGTTGAATCCGTCGGTGCCGCCGCTGATTTCGGCGCCCACCGTGGCGCTGACATCGGCCGTCACCCGCTGGGTCTGGGCGTCGGTGGCACTGCGACTGTCCTGCTGGCCCAGTTGCAATGAGGCAGTATGGCTCTTTACCACCGTGTTGTCGGAGGTCCGCACCACATTGAGTTCGATGCTGGGAGCCGTGACCTGTGACAGTTCCAGACGCGGCGTGTTGGCGATCAGCGGGTTGTACCGTCCGCCCCGGTCGATGATCTCGGTGTAATCGCTGTACTTGTCGCCGTCGGTATCGGCCAGGGTCGGCGAGGTGCCGTAGGTATTGACCTCGGAGCCGTCGAACAGCAGCGGATTGCCCTGGGCGTCGCTGTCGGAGTCCCGGTCCGCCGGTTTACTGGCCCAGACGTTGACCTCATCGGCGTCGTTCAAACCGTCGTCGTCGGTATCCCTCTTGCCAGGATCGGTGAACAGGGCGCGTTCCTGCGCGTCTGTCAGTCCGTCGCCGTCGGTGTCCGCCTTGGAGGGATCGCTGGTGACATGATACGTCCTCTTCTCGGTGCCCGCCTCCTTGATGGTCACGTCGTAGCCCGTCTGTTCGTCGGCGTCCGAGATCCCGTCGCTGTCGCTGTCGGTCCCGGCCACGCTGGCCACGCCCTTGATCTCGGCGCTGTAAGTGCTCTCGCCCGCCGCCGTCCTGGCCTTGAGGCGGTAGGTGTAGGTCACGCCAGGCGTCAGTCCGGTATCGGTGTAACTGGTGTCCGCTGCGCCAGGCGTGGCAATCGCCGCATACTCCTGGGCGGCCTTGCGTTCCAGCACGTAACCGGTCGCGCCGCGCACGGCGTCCCACCCCAGGGTCACGCTGCTGGCGTCGGCCGCCTGGACCTTGAAATTGACGGGGGCGCTGACGGTGCCGGGCTGATCCGGTCCGCTCGGGCTACCCGTGTCCTTGGGTGGAACCACCGAGGGCGACGAACAGGCGCCCAGCAGACCCAGGCTCAGGGTGGCGGTCAGCAGGGTGGTCAGCACGTTTCTGTTCATGGTGTTCTCCGGATGGGGGTTGGCCCTGAAGGGGGAGCGCAGTGTCAGGGCCAGAGCGAGGCGTGGAGTGAACCGGCGGGGAAAGGATCAGCAGGGGTCTGCAGGGGGGTCAGATGAATCCCGTGGCTCTGCCTCTCTCGGAGAGGGGACGAACCGGGGCTCACCCAGATCGCTCGGCGGGTACCACGCTTGTAGCGGACATCTGGCCACGAACTGGTCTCTGTCTTCCTCAAACGTGTCCGTGAGAAACGCCTCAGGCAGAGGGGGCGAGTCGGTGTTGGGGAGCTGGGCAGGCGGTGTCGGTTCTGTCCTCGTCATCTGTTTCCTCCTGGCTTGAAGTGCCCTCAGCTTGACCAGAGGGCGTTAGCTGCCGTTACATCCACAAGACGGGCCGTGTCGAGCGGCCTTCCCGGCCCTGGCATGGCGGCAAGGTGTCCCGCTCCCCGCCTTGCCCAGCCCCTCAGCCACGCACCTCCAGAGCGGTTTGGAGGCGTCTGAGCGGTCCTTCAACGCTAATGAGGCTGCTATGCTGAAGGAGTTCATGTCGTCGTTCACGCCCGCCGCGCCTGATGGAGCCGCGCCACAGACCCTGCTCCTGCTGGGCTCTGCGGCCCTGGAGTCGGGCGGCGATCTACAGCCTCTGCCGCCGGAAGTTCCACTGTGGCTGGCCGCCTTCGTGGCCAGCCAGCAGGAACCCGTGTCCCGCCCGGAGGTGCTGGAACTGCTGTATCCCGAGGTGCCGCCCGGCGCCGCCCGCAACCGGCTGCGGCAATTGCTGCACCGCGCGCGGCAGCTCGGCTGGGCCGAGGGGCTGGGCGCCAGCGGCGACGCGGTCCAGTGGACGGGGCGAGTGGACGTGCGTCTCTTCCGGCAGGCGTGTCAGGCCGGACGCTGGTCCCAGGCCCTCGCGCTGTACCGTGGGCCATTGCTGGACGGACAGCGGCCCACTGGCTTTCCTACTTTTGGGGCGTGGCTGGACGGCGAACGGGAGGACCTGCATGCCGCGTGGCTGGATGCCGCGCTCAGCCACGCGGGCGAATTGGAAGGCAGCGGGCAGCTGGGTGGGGCGCTCCTCATTCTCGAGCAGATCCTCGACGACAGTCCCTACGCTGAAGAGGCCGTGCAAGCTGCGCTGCGCTGCGCCGCCGGGCTGGGAGATGGTGAGCGGGGAACGCGGCTCTACGAACGCTTCCGCACGCATCTGCGCCGCGAGTTGGGGCTGGAACCCGAGGGCATCACCACCCAGCTTCACGAGGCGGCCCGGCATCTTCGGCCCCTCCCGTCTGTCCACCGCTCCCTACCCCGGACCATGACCCCGCTCTTTGGCCGCGAGGACGAGACGCGCTGGCTCCACGAGCAGCTCGCCGATCAGAACGGGCGTCTGCTGGCCCTGATCGGGCCGGGCGGGTCGGGCAAGACGCGACTCTCACTGGACGTGCTGGCCTGGGCCGGGCAGGCCATGGGGGTCACGCCTTCGTTTGTGCCGCTGGAAAGTGTGGACACGGCCGGAGGCGTGATTGTGGCCATCTGTGCGGCCCTGGGCCTGGCCCCTGGCGGAGCGCAACCCCCGCAGCAACAGCTGCTCCTGGCCCTCACGGCCGGGCGTCACCTGCTGGTGCTGGACAACCTCGAACATCTGCTGGCGTCGTCTGAGCGCGCCCCCCTGCTGGCATGGGTGCACGAGGTGCTGGACCAGGCCCCGCAAGCGCAGTTGCTCGTCACCTCGCGCATCCGACTGGGCCTGCAAGATGAGCGCGTTCTGTCTCTGGAGGGGCTGGATTACCCGGCGACACCGGATCTGAAACTGGCTGCCCGGTCCAGTGCCGTGCGACTCCTGGTCGAGCGAGCCAGCCGGGTCCGTGCGGACTTTGCGCTCAAGGCGGACAATGCCCAGGCCCTGATCCAGATCTGCGAGCTGACCGGCGGCCTGCCGCTGGCCCTGGAGCTCAGCGCGGCCACGATGTCCACCTTTGAGCCGCTGGACATCGTGGCCGGGCTGAGCGCTGGCCTGGACCTGATCGAGACCGACGCCCCAGACCGGCCCGGGCGCCACCGCAGCCTACGGGCGGCCTTCGATCATTCCTGGCAGCTGCTGAGCGACGCCGAGCGGTGTGTCCTGGCCCGGCTCTCGGTGTTCCGGGGCGGCTTCGATCGCCCGGCGGCCCTGGCCGTGACGGGGGCGGGACTGCGCACCCTGCTGACGCTGGCAGACCATTCCCTGATCCGGCGAGACTGGGCGGGGCGCTACCACCTGCATGCCGTGATCCGGGCTTATGCCGGGGAGGCGCTGTGCAATGACCGTGTGGAGGAAGCCGAAACGCGCTCACTGCATGCCGCGCAGTACAGGGCGCTGGCGACTGAAGCTGCCCCCCAGCTGCACGGCCCGGAACAGGCCGCGTGGCTCAGTCGTCTCGACACCGAACACGACAATCTGCGCGCCGCGCTAGTCTGGACGGCTGAGCGGGGGGACACCGACGACGCGCTGCGCCTGAGTGCGGCCCTGCACTGGTTCTGGTATGTCCGCGGCTACCACAACGAGGGGCTACGCTGGCTTACGGCGGCACTGGAGCGGAGGGGAGGAAGCGTGGAGCCACGCCTCTTGGCCCTGCATGGCGCGGGCGCACTGGGCCGCGAGTTGGGGCTCTACGCCCAGAGCCTGAGCTGGCTGACACAAGCCCTGACGCTGGCGCAAGATGCCGGGTTCGGGCCGCTCCAGGCGCAGGCCCTTCACGGTCTGGGGCTGACCCACCGGGAACTTGGCGAAACGGAGCGGGCACAGGTCCTCTTGGAAGAGGCACAAGCCCTCCAGCGTGACAGCGGAGCGCTGTGGGGCCTGTCCACCACCCTCAATGATCTGGGCATCGTCTGGGCCAGGAACGGCGACATGGCCCGCGCGCGACAGCTGTTCACCGAGAGCCTGGCGCTCAAGGAGCAGCTGGGGGACCGGCAGGGCATCGCCTACGCCCTGTCCAATCTCGGCAATACGATGGATGATCTTGCCGACTACCAGCGGCTGACCGAGCAGAGCCTGGTCATCAAACGCGAACTGGGAGACCGCCAGGGCATTGCCAATTCGCTGTTCAATCTTGCGGACCTCCACATCGGCCGCGGTGAACTTTCAACCGGGCGGACGCTGCTGACCGAAGCGCTGGAATTGTACTGGCAACTCGGACGCAGGCGAACCATTGCCGCTGCGTTGATCGAGTTTGGGAAATTGGCCCTGGCCGAAGGGCAGCCCGCAAAATGCGTGCAACTCAACGCGGCTGCGGAAGTCTTGCTCGAAACCCTCCACATTTCCGTGCACAGTCTGGGGCTCGATGGATGGGCGCACGAGGCCAGGGCCAGTTTGCGAGAGACGGAGGCCGAAGACAGCAGGCGCCTTGGCCGGGCCATGTCCCTGGAGGCTGCCGTTGAGCTGGCACGACGCCCCTGAGCGCTGAGGAGTGTCGCTCGAGTCTCTTCAACTCCCTTCAGGACCGTGAGCCGAAAACGGTGAGGCCGTCCCAGGTGTGGGCGTCAGTGCTCTAGGGGAAACCGTGTCGCCACCGTCTCCCCTGCGGACCACCATGACCGTGTGAACTGACCAGGTCTTTCAACCGTGTTCGCCAGCGGTGGATGCTGGGTCGGGCTCAGGCCTTCGCCCAGTCGATGAAGGCACTCAAATCCTGGTGCTGCTGTTCCAGGCTCGGGAGATGGACGTACATCATGTGGCCCGCTTCGTAGAATGCCTCCCGGATGTTGCTCTGGAGACCGGGATCAAGCTGGAGGTGGTCAAAAGTGTGCCGCATCGCCCAGTACGGCGTGGCGAAGTCATAGTAGCCGGCAGCCACCATCACTTTCAGGTGGGGATTCTGATGCATGGCGCTCCGCATGGTGTCCGACACCCGCACATGACGGTTCTCGAACTCCTTGTTGCTCCAGGGATGCGTGCGCCCTGACAGGACCTCGTACGCCAGATCAGATTCAAAGCCCAGTTCCTGACGGACGTAATGGTTCAGGGCTGCCGTGTAGGGGCCCACGATGGCCGCGTAACTGGGATCGTAATCCGTGCTGCTACCGCCCCTCTCCCGATCAATACCGGTGAAACGGCTGTCGAGACGGCCAACGGTCCGCCCGCGGTCCCGCAACAACTCCTTGCAGAAGCGTGCCAGCGGAACGCGCAGGTCATGACTCAGGACGAATTCCTCGCTCAGGCCAGTCAGCCGGGCGTACTGCTGGGCGATCCGGCGACGGGCGTCAGGTGCCAGACGGGCACCCAGATGCAGGGCGGAAGCATACTCGTTGTCCGCGAACGCCTCCGCCTCTCGCAGCGCCGTCTCCAGGGGTCTGCGCTCCTCGAGTTTGTCGTGGTACCAGGCTGTGGCCGTCTGGGTGGGCAGATGGGTCACGTAAGCCAGGTCGTGACCTGGGGTGGTGTCCACTGTGGCGTAGTCCAGAATGGCGCTGATCAGCATCAAACCACTCAGGAACATGCCGTGACGCTCCTGCAGGTAACCGCTTAGACCGGCAGAACGCAGCGTGCCGTAACTCTCGCCGATCAGGAATTTAGGGCTGAGCCAGCGTCCCGCGCGCGTCGTCCACAGGCGGATGAAGTCACCCACCGACTCAATGTCTTTCTGGAAGCCATGAAAGTCACCCGGGTTCTCCCCTTCAATCACGCGGGAGTACCCGGTACTGACCGGATCGATGAAGACAAGGTCGGTGTCGGTCAGCAGGGTGAATTCGTTGTCGGTGAGCCCATAGGGCGGCCCGGTCAGTTGACCCGCGTCACCCATCACCACCCGGCGCGGCCCCAGCAGGCCGAGATGCAGCCACAGAGACGGGCTTCCCGGCCCCCCGTTATAGGCAAAAGTAACCGGGCGGGTGGCTGCTTCCTCATGGTCCAGAGCGTAGGCCACGAAGAAGATGCGGGCCCGGTTCCTGTTCCCTTCAAATTCACCCTCCTTGGCGTGCTTTTCTTCAAGGAGCACCATCGTGCCAGCCGTGGCCGTGTAGTTCAGGGTTCTGCCGTTGACGCTCAGGGTGTGTCTGGTGACACTCACCTCGTCACAAATTTCTGGAGAAGTCCGTTTGGTCTCTCGTTTCTCTTCGTCTGCCTCAGGGCGATCAGGGGTTTCGTTCATTTGTCCTTTCCTTTGGGAAGCGTCTGGCAGGCCGAGGTTTCGCTGGTGTTCGTCCCCGCCGTCAGGCCAGGGCCAGAGATCAGATTGAGGATGATTGAGAACCCGGAAAGTCTATGTCAGTCCTAAGGCTGCCAGCAGCGGAAATTCCGGCGGAGTTTTAAAATGGGAAGTCGAGTTTTGAAGCACTGTTCGCGCAGAATTTCGTGATCGTCCTTTGGGACGTGCAAGTGCATTGGTTCTTGAACATCCCGACACTCAATGGAAAGCGGTGGCGCAGTTGTCCGAATGTACTCGAGATTGGTGACCCGACAGCGATGGTGGGAGGGCTTCAGATCGATCAGGGTGAGCCAGCCCTCCCTGACGCGCGCAAAGCAATATAAACCTGAGCGCAATTGGTGGAACTCCACCAGGAGACGGGGATGCCGTCATCTCCCCAAGAGGCACCTGCTGTCCGGCCTTGCGTGACAGCACACCAGTCCCTCGACGAGCCAGCACCAATGGAAACCCTGAAGCAGTGAGGTATCGAGCCGTCATTTCTCCTTTACATGCAGCACACCAAGAGCTGACAGTGATGGGGCATCATCTGACGCGATCTGGCAGGTGCGGGGTTCAGGACCCCTCCCAGCATGAACAGTATGTTCAGCAGATCAGGGGAGAGCTGCCCACCCCTCTATCAATGGGCGCGCGAGTGGGTTCCTGTCGGCCACTGGAGGGTTCGAGTCCCACCACCCACCACCACAGTTTCAAGAGGTCAGGACGCATTCTTTGTTCCTGGCCTCTTTCCTATGTGTTCCAGCCATCAACGTCGCCTGAAGCTGAGTTGCCTGCGCTCCTGCTGCCGGGCACGTTAATGACATTGCACCACCCGCCTGTAGCAGAGAACCATGTCATCTTTTAAACGTCATCGTGGATGTCAAGCACGGGGCGTATCGGGAGCGTCTCCCAAGAGGTGCCGAGCGAATCGGTGCAAATATCCGGCAGCACCTCATCTTTTTATAAAGGCGCACGAGGCAGGAATATGGCCGCCTGCGGCCCATGGCTTGCCTGGAGGGCCAGCCATATGGCGCTTAACGGCTCAATATTTCCAGGTCTGCCTCTGGATGCGGAGAGGATAGTCCTTCGCAGTTCAGCCACACTTGGGCCTACCCCAGCCTCTTTAAACTCGTCGTCGCCTTTGCATTTGCATCAAGCCAGAAGAGCAAGGCCCTACTTGACACACCCGGCCACATCATGCAACTGTTGATGTGTCATGAATTTAGACAGCCGATTATCAAGTGTGCTTCACCTGCTCCTCCACCTGATGGACGCCAAGGACGCCATACCCTCCGAGAAGCTGGCCATCGCCATGAATTCCAATCCTGTCGTCGTACGCCGGACGATGGCCGGACTGCGCGACGCTGAACTGGTGACTTCCGAGAAAGGTCACGGGGGTGGATGGCGGCTGAGTTGTGATCCCACGCAGACCACGGTCCTGGACGTGTACCGGGCGCTCGGCTCTCCCCGGCTGTTTGCGGTGGGCAACCGTTGCGAGACGCCCACCTGCCTGATCGAGCAGGCTGTCAATCTGGCCCTGAACGACGCCTTTCAGGAGGCCGAAGCTCTGATTACCGCGCAGCTTGACACCCTCACCCTTGCCGCCCTCTCCACCGACTTCAGTCACCGCCTCAAGGTTCATGCCAGCACCCATAAGGGAAATCCTCATGTCATTTGAAACTCACTTTGACGCCATAGTCATCGGCGGAAGCTATGCGGGGTTGTCCGGTGCGATGCAGATCGCCCGCAGTGGCCGCCCAGTCTGCATCATTGACAGCAACCGGCCGCGGAATCGCTTCGCCGCTCACTCGCATGGCTTCTTCGGGCAGGACGGTCAACCCCCGCGCCAGATGATCGCGCAGGCTCGCGCGGACCTCACCCGGTACCCAAATGTCACTTTCCGGGACACGCGGGCCATCACGGCCAGCCGGGAGGACGGCGGCTTTAGCGTGACCACGGAAACGGGCGGGCCGCTACACGCCAGGAAGCTGCTGCTGGCCTATGGCGTGGTGGATCTTCTTCCGGACATTTCCGGCCTGGCGGAGCGTTGGGGCGTCACCGCCCTCCACTGCCCGTACTGTCACGGCTACGAGGTCAAAAATGAACGGTTGGGTGTACTGGGGGTCAGTCCGCTGTCCACCCATCAGGCATTGCTGATCTCGGACTGGGGTCCAGTCACCTTCTTCCTGAACGGACAACCTCAGCCGGACGAGGTCACTCTGGCAAAGCTGGCCGAGCGCGGCGTAAAGGTGGAAACAGCTCTGGTTACGGCTTTAGAAGGCAGCGCCCCGGCGCTGAGCGGTGTTCGTTTAGAGGATGACCGCCTGATTGCGCTGGACGCCCTATTTCTGGGATCGCGCATCCGCCCCGCCAGCGACATTGCCGAACAACTGGGCTGCGCCACAGAGGAGGGTCTACAGGGGCCGCTGCTTCAGACCGACGCGTTCAAGCAGACCAGCGTGCCGGGCGTCTACGCGGCGGGCGATATCACGCCGCGCGTTGCCAACGCAAGCATGGCTGCCGCTGACGGCGTATTTGCAGGAGCCTCACTGCACCAGTCACTGCTCTTCGGGCCACTGGCCGCGCTGGAAAAGAACAGGCCAGAGAACCGCAGCAACCCATGAAGATTTCGACGGATCCGGCAATCCTGGGCGAACCGACAGGTGCAAAGCTTTTTACTACTGGAACTGCAACCATCGGTGACCCTCGTTCTGGTCAATGACACGTTTACCGGCTGCCACAGAAAAAACAAAAGAGGGATCGCGGGACGGCCGTGCCTTAGAGCAAGACGCCCCGTCAGAACGAACGGGGCGTCTTGCTCTGCGGCAGTTTTCTGGCTTACTGCTTAACGATACGGTCAACTTCGGCAGTGCCGCTGTAGGGGGTAGGAGCGTTCAGGAAGCCCTTGAGCACCACCCGCCAGTCACCGGCCACGGGGTTGGGAATGCTGACTGCTTCATTGGTGCTGGTCCCCTGGGCACTGGAACCGATCAGCTGGCCAGCGGGGTTGTAGACTTCCAGGTCCAGGTCAAAGGCCGGATTGCCCCAGTCGGTGCTGACGCGCAGGACACTTGAGCCAGCGGGCACCTTCAGGACGTGGCTGTCCTGCGCGTTGCTCACGCAACCGGCAGTCGGGGCGCAGACGGCAGTGTCCACGGTGCCGCTCCAGCCAGGCAGGACGGTGGTCTGGACCGAATAGCGGTTGGGGTTCTGGCGCACCGCTTCCCGCACCGAGGCATTGGCGTCCACATAGCCGTAGCCCACTTCCCATTCCTCGCGCTTCTTCACGACCACCTGGGCCGGATCAAGGCCGCTGGTTGCGCTGGCTGCGTAGTACATCGCGCGGCTGGTCTTTTTAAAAGTGGCCAGCACACTGTCGAGGTTCATCTTGGGGTTGGCCTCGAGCATCAGCGCCACCACGCCGCTGATGTGGGGCGTCGCCATGCTCGTGCCGCTGATGGTGGAGTAACGGGGATTGTCGGTATCCGGCACGGTGGTGGCGGCCAGGCCAGTCAGGGCGCGGGCGGCGCTGATATCGACGCCAGGGGCGGTCACGTCGGGGTGGACCAGTGCGTCACCGGCGCGGCCACGGCTGCTGAAGTCAGCGAGGTAGCCCTGCTTGTCACCGGCGGCCACGCTAATCACGCAGGGGCTGGCCGAGTACGGGTTGAGGGTATTGGCATCTGGCCCCTCGTTGCCGGCAGCGAACACCACGACCATTCCCGCGTCGTAGGCGCGCTTGGCGGCGATGCTGATCGGGTTGTATGGCGCGAATTCGCCGCTGCTGCCCCAGGAGTTGCTGATCACACGCACGTTGTAGGTCTCGCGGATTTCGGGCTTCATCAGGTAATCAAAGCCCTGCAAGGCGTACAGGATGCTCAGGCCGTCGCCCGCGCCGACACCCACCAGGGTGGCGCCGGGTGCAACCCCGCGCCGCATCCGGGCGCTGCCAGCCGAGGCCGCGCCGCTGCCGCCAATGGTACTGGCAACGTGTGAGCCGTGCCCGCTGCTCGTGTCCGTGTTGGGCAGATCCAGATACAGGTAACCGCCCGCCGGGGTGTCTGTCACGGGACCCACCAGCTTCACGTTCTTGGCGACGTGGGCCAGGTCAGGGTGAGTGCCGTCAACGCCGGAATCGATGATGCCCACGCCGATGCCCTTGCCGCTCACGCCGTAGGTGCTCTGGGCGGTGTCGGCGCCGATGAACTTGACGCTCTCAGCGAGTTTGTACTGCAAAGGGGCGTCCTGATAGATGGATTGCAGGCCGGGCAGGCTGGCCTTGAGCTGGCCAATCAGTTCCGGAGTGATCAGGGTCTTGACGGCCACCATCGGCAGCACGTTCAGGGCACCCAGGCCGCGCCCGAGATCCACATTCATGTTGGAATCCATCCAGCGAATCGCCCGGCCCTTGCTGGTATCGTCGGCGAATGACAGGATCAGGGTGCCCACTTGACCGTACCGCATCGAGCTGTCGACCTGCACGCTGCTGGGACCAGAGGCATACAGGGCCGAGCACGCCGAGAGGGTGGTGGCCTGGGCGTTCACTCGGCCCAGCTGGGCGGCGGTGGGGGTAACGGAACCCTGAGGAGTGCTCTGTCCACAGGAAGCGAGGATGACGGTCAGACCCAGGCCAAGCTTGGAGAAATTCTTCATGGGGGACTCCTTTGGATACATTAGGTGCTTGAGCCCATTGGAGCAGGGAACTCTCAAAAAAAACACAAAGCAGTCATAAAGCGCGAACCGCAGCGCGGCGGACCCGGAGTGACAAACGCAGGACCCGTCTGAAACTGGCGTTGGGAGCGCCCATTTGCGCCGCTCTATACTCGGTTCATGGCACTTCTTCCTTTGCCCGTCCGGCTGCTGCAGCGCCTGCAAAGGGATCATCGGGACGGACGCTGGGCCGGCGTGGTGGCACCGGTAGAGGTGGGGGCCAACCAGTCCGGCCTGACGGCCTGGGCTGAGGCGCAGGGCTGGACGGTCTGGCGGACCCCGCCACCGCCGGAGAAGACCGGGTGGTTGTGGCTTCCAGCGGCCCGGCAGGACTTGCAGAAACTGCCTTACGCTCCTGAAGATGTCCTGGTGTTGGGTGGGGCAGACCTGTGTTACACCCCCGAGGACTGGGCTGCGGCCCTTCCTGATCAGACCCAGGCCGAACGGACCGCCACCTTCGCGGTCAGTGGCGGCTGGCCTGGAGCGCTGGAACTGGCCCGGCAGCGGCCCGGTGACCGGGAGGCCTACCGGCAGCCCCAGGCCAGCGTGCTGCTGGCTCCCTTTCTGCCTCCTGAAGAACTGCGATCAGCGGCGCGGGTGCTGGCGGTATCGCCGCTGGTCACGCCGGGGGTGGGGGCAGCGCTGGACGTGGCCCCGACGGTCTGGCAGTCGCTGGTCGAGGGCGGCTGGCTGTGGCCGGCAGCGGGCGGCTGGGCCTTCCCGTCCCTGCTGCGCCGCGTGCTGACGCCGGACCCTGATCCCGGCCTGGCCCGTCGGGCTGCCCAGGCCCTGCAGGAGGCCGATCACACCAGCGCGGCGCTGGAGGCGCTCGCCGACGCGGCCCTGTGGACCGACTACCTGTCGCTGTTGATCCGGACTGCCCGGACTGGCCAGGGAGAGGCGGCCCTGCGCGCTCAGCTGCGTCGTCTGCCGGAACGCTGGCGGACAGCACCCGAGGCGCTGTACCTCGCGGGATTGGTGGCCCGGGTGGTGGGGGATCTGGACCGTGCCGAGACGCTGTATACCCGCGCCCTGACCGGTCTGGTAGATGGGGCGGGGGCGCTGGTCCTGAACGCCCGTGGGGTGGTGCGGGCCATGCGGGGAGAGGTGGACGGAGCGCTGGACGATTTCACGCAAGCCGCACAGAGCGACGGGCGGACGGCCGGAGAGGCCAGTCAGAACCGCGCGACCCTGCTCGTGCAGCTCGGGCGACATGCCGAAGCCGAATCCAGCCTGAATGCCGCTGTGGCCGCCTTCAGAGAGGCCGGTGACCTGCTCAGGGAGGTCTACAGTCTCCAGACGCTTGGCTCCCTGCATTTCGGACGTGGACTGTTGCGTGAGGCGCTTGGGCCCTACCGGAAATCGCTGCAATTGTCCCTTGCCGATTTTCCAGAGGACGCCGTGTTCTCCCACCTGAATCTGGCCGAATCCCACATCTACCTGGGCGAATTCGATCAGGCCGAGCACCACCTGCAAGCGGCGGCAGCCCACAACGAGCGTCACCCCTCCAGCCTCACAGCCGGCTGGATGCACCGGGTGCAGGCCATTCTGGCCCTGCAACTCGGCGAGGGGGCTCAGGCCATTGCGGCGCTGGACCGCATTCAGACCGACGACCGCAGCTTGCAGGCAGAGACGGCCCTGCTGCGGGTGCGCGCCTACCGGGAACTCGGGCAGCCACAGCAGGCGCTGGCCACCCTGCAGCCAGCCCGCCCGCTGGGCCTGCGCGCCGAGCTGGAGGAAGCCCTGCTGGGGCAAGCCGAGATTGATCCGGTAATTGAGGCCGCGCGGCAGGAGGAGGCGCGTCTGGAACTCGTGACCGCCCTGCTGCACCGATCCACCCCGGAGGATCTGCAAGAGGCGCTGGAACTGATCCGGCAGCATGGTTACCTGGCCGTGCTGGGCAGCCGCGCCGCCGCCCCACTGGCCAGCCTGGCCCAGGACCCCTCCACCCGCGCCCTGTTCCCGCTGCGCATTCAGACCCTGGGACCACTCCGCTTCACCCACGCCGGGCGCCAGGTGCAACTGGCCGATTTCCCGACCCGCAAGAGCGCGGCGCTGCTGGTTGCACTGGCCCTGGCCGAACACCCGCAGTCACGGGAAGTGCTGGCCGAACGGTTCTGGCCCGGTGCCAAGAATCCGCTGGCCAGTCTGCAGACGGCGATCTACCATCTGCGTAGCACGTTCGGGGTTCCGCTGGTGGGCAGCGAACGCGGCCTGATGTCCCTGCTGTTTCCGGTTCAGAGTGACCTTGCTGACCTGCGCCGGGCTCTACAAAGCGAAGATCTGACCGGCCTGGCGGCCCTGTTGCGTCCGCTCACCGCTCCGCTGACTGTTCTCTCCGACCTGCCTGCTGAACTGACCGAGGAGCGGGCCTGGGCCGAACACCTCCTGCACGACGCCTTGCGGCTTCACGCTCAGGCGCAGCCGGCGGCCGAGGTCCACCGCCGCGACGCGCTGCGCGCGCTGATCGCCACCGATCCACTGGCCACGGACAGCCGCGAGGACCTGATCCGCTGGCACGAACTGCACGGCGAGGAGGAGCTGGCCGAGCAGGAACGCCGCCATCTGGCGGATGTCCTCAGGGCGCTGGGTGTGGACTGAAAGCGAGTGTCCTGGTCCCCTCTCAAAGTGCTCGAGGATGGCGAGAAACGATGGTCTTGCCTGACTGTGGAGCGGCCGGGGGGCGAAGGTGGTCAGGACCCACCTACTCAATGGCAGAACGCGTGTTTCTAGGCGGTGAGAGACCTGTCTGAAGATGCCAGCCGCCCTGGATCGGGTGTCGGTGGCGGGCGGATAGGGCACGTCAGGTCAGGCTGTAGGACTGGGTTGAGGCAACACAACCTGGAGGGACCCCTCTTTCATTTTTGAAATCACTGCACCCTGGCAGCCCGCTCAGGCCGTTCACGCGGCATTCACATGCTCTTCCCCCGCGCTTCACGCACTCCGTCCTACCTTCTGTTTCAAGGAACGGGGCCGCGCCGGGTGGCCCGTCAACACGAACACAGGAGAAATGCCCATGGACGTCATCATCAACAACCCCGCCCCGCAGACCCAGTACGCACCCATGGTTCAGGCCCCCGCCGGATACGGTCCGGGCTATGGTCCCGGTTACGGGTACCACACCCATGGTGGCCCCGGCTTCCTTCTACCGTTGCTGTTGATCGGTGGCCTGATCTTCTTGCGGGGGCGGGGCAAGCGCCGCCGCTGGGCCAGACGTCAGCACATGCAACGCCTGAACATGGCGGGCGGCGCCTCTACCACCCCCGAGAACGACTGGAATCTGCGCGAAGATCCACGTGAAGACATGCGCGAGATGTTCCGCCGGGGCCGCGAGAAGTTCTTCAGCGACGGTGCGTTGGCCATCGTCCGCGAGCGCTACGCCAGGGGCGAGATCAACGCCGAGGAATACGAGAACCTGCGCCGGACGCTAAGTGAGGAGGGCGAACACACAGGAGCAGACCTGAGCAGGCCCAACGCTGGGAACGATGAACTGAAGCTCTGAAGTCAGGTTTACAGGCGGCAGCGGGACATCCTCTGTCGCCTCTTTCTCACCCTGACGTGCACAATAAGGCCCAGCCCCAAGGAGGCCCACGCGCATGACCACCATCCTGATCGTGGAAGACGAGGCCCGGCTGGGCGATATTCTGGAGGAATACCTGCGCCGTGAGGGCTACGCCACCGAACGCGCCATGACTGGTCTGCGGGCACTGGAACTGTGGCGTGCGGCCCGTCCGTCCCTGATGCTGCTGGACCTGATGCTCCCGGGCATGGACGGCCTGGAAGTGGCGCGCCGCGTGCGTGCCGAATCCCCCCTGCCGATCATCATGCTGACCGCCCGCGACGAGGAGGTGGACCGGCTGGTGGGGCTGGGCATCGGCGCCGACGACTATGTGGTCAAGCCGTACAGTCCACGTGAAGTGGTGGCCCGCGTGAAAGCTGTTTTGCGCCGTTCGGGGGGAGAGGTGAATGTGCCGACGCTGCAGCGCGCTGGGCCACTGAGCGTCGATACGGCCGCCTTCGAGGTTCGGCTGGACGGTCGGGCGCTGGATGTGACGGTGGCCGAAGTTCGCCTGCTGTCCGCGCTGGCCCGCGCGCCCGGCGTGGTGAGAACGCGCGCCGAACTGCTGTCCGCGCTGGGCGGCCTGGAGCGCGGCACCGATGAGCGCGGGGTAGACGCCCACGTCAAGAATCTGCGCCGCAAGCTGGGCGAACACGCCGATTTGCTGGAGACCGTACGTGGTGTCGGTTACCGTCTGCGCCCGGACTCATGAAACAACGCGGGATAACACAGCGCGGGGCAAGGCGGCCTGAATCTGGACAACGGTTCAGGGCTCGTCCATCTCCGCGCTCCAAATACATGGATCGCCAACGACGGCGCAGTGGCCTGCGCGCCCGCCTGACCCGTATGTTCGCGCTGGTGGCCGTGTTGGCGGTGCTGGTCACGACGTTCGGCACGGTCAATTCAGCCTTCCGAGTGATCCGACAGCTCAATCCTGAGCTAAATTTTGGCCCGCTAAGGGACGGAGGCTGGAATGTGGACGCTTCGGTCCTCAGCCCGCAGCAACAGCTGGCGCGCGACGCCGGACGGCAGATCATCGGCAGCGCGGTTCGTTCGGCGCTGCTCAGCGCGCTCCTGGCAGTCATTGTGGCTGGGCTGGTGACGCGGCAGCTCACGCGCCCGCTCTCACGGCTGGTGGACGGCGCAGGCCGCCTGCAGGCGGGTCAGCGTGACGTGCAGTTGCCCCTGCCCCCCCGCCGTGACGAGCTGCGCGACCTGACCGGGGCATTCAACGAATTGACCACGGCCCTGGCCCGGCAGGAGGCCTGGCGGCGCGGGCTGATGGCCGACATCGCCCACGATCTGCGGACGCCACTGGCCGTGCTTCGTTCTGAGATCGAGGCCATGCAAGACGGCGTGCAGCCTACCGACGGGGCGGCCCTGGCCCGGCTGCACGGGGAAGTGCTGCTGCTGGCCCGCCTCGTCACCGATCTCCGGGTGCTGTCGCTGGCCGAGAGCGGCGCGATCAGCCTCTCGCCCACAGGGCTCAACGGAGCAGAGGTGCTGCGTTCGCTTGCCGATGCGTACACCCTGCGCGCGGCAGAGGTGAACGTGACCCTCAGCGTAAACGCCCCGCACTCCGTTCCGTTGACGGCTGACCCGGACCGGCTACGGCAGACGTTGCAGAATATTCTGGACAACGCTCTGCGCTACGCCGCACCCGGACTGGTGGAACTGTCCGCCCACACGGACGCGACAGGAGCGGTCCTCACCATCCGGGATCATGGCCCCGGCTTTCAGAGTGATGACCTGTCGCGCGCCTTCGAGCGCTTCTACCGCGCCGACGCCAGCCGCACCCGCGATCCAAGCGGACGCGCCAGCAGCGGTCTGGGGCTGGCGATTGCCCGCGCACTGACCGAGGCGCAGGGCGGCGTGATCAAGGCCCGCAACCATCCGGCAGGCGGCGCAGAGTTCACGCTCATCTTTGCTTCCCCTAGTCGTGACCTGCCCACCGCCGCTCACGTGCCAGTCGGTGGGCTTTAATTCTCCAGAGGCCCGTGAGGATGGGTCAGGTTCCTTGTGAGACATAGAGCTCAGAACTGACCGTAAGTCGATCGGCAGCGTCTCAACGAATCGTTTTTTCAGGTGGGCAGAATTGCTGATTCAAGCGTGACGGTCAAGCTTCAAGCGTGCAAACTGGGCAATGTCCACCTTCGCTTTTCCCCTTCATGCTTGCAGGTTTTACGCCTCCTAAGGGTTAAGACGAAATCCCTGCGAACGTAGCGTCGGGGCTGGTCGACGGCTGAACCCGCTCAACAGGAGGCAAAGGCAGCCAGCGCTGGCGCGATGCCTTCAAATTCTTTTCCTGGAGCGGCGATTGGGAGGTAGAATGCGAATTATCGCCCTCCCTACGGATGCCCTCAACGCCACGCCCCTCAATGCCTCGCTCGGCTGCATCCTTTCGATGAACAAGGAGGGGCAGGTCATTGAGTGGAGCATCACGGCTGAACAGACCTTCGGATACACCAGCGCCGAGGCGCTGGGGCAATCAGTCAGCGATCTGATCCTTCCCACAGCCTATCGTGCAGGATTGGACCAGTACCTGAAGACTGGCAAAGCGTTTACCCTCAACCAGCGCCTTCGCGTGGAAGCCCAGCGCCGCTCCGGCGAGGTCTTTCCCTGCGAACTTACCATCCATCCGGTGCTTGTGAAGGACGGCGGCCCCTCCTTCACAGCTTATCTGCGCGATCTCACTGAGCAGGTACGCGCCCAGGTCCGGCAGGACGCGCTTTGTGCGGTTGCGCGCAATCTGGGACAGGCAGCGACACCCGCGCAGGTTGTGGAGATGATTCTCCGGGAAGTCATGCCAAGCACCGACGCCACTCGTGGCTCCGTGGGTATCCTTACGCCAGAGGGCGATCACCTGCGCCTGCTGGGCGAATTGAAATACGACGCGACCGTCAAAGCAGCGCTGGACAAGTTTCCATTGACGCTGGATATTCCTGGCAGTCACGTGGTTCGAACGGGCCAGCCTGTCTTCGGGGGACGCGCCGTGCTGGAAGCACGATTCTCGGCGCTCTCCAGGGTCGGTCCAAGCCAGCTTGCCGCAGCAGCGGTCCTGCCGCTGAGCGTGCAGGGCACGACGTTCGGGTATCTGGCCCTGGTGTACGACACCCCACAGGCCTTTGGAGACGCGGAGCGGCACTTTCTGACCGCAATGTCGGAACAGTGCGCGCTGGCCCTGCACCGCGCGCACCTGCTGGAGGGTGAAAGTCATGCCCGGGAGCGGCTGGCGTTCCTGGCGAAAGCGGGCGAGGCGCTGGCTTCCTCACTGGATCTGGAAGCCACCCTGGCCCGTCTCGCAGAACTGGCGGTTCCCCACATCGCCGACTGGTGCGCCGTCTACCTGCCCGAAGGTCCGTATCTCCACCCCCATGGCCTCGCCCATACGAACCCAGAGAAGGTGAGGGTGCTGCGTGAATATGTCAATGAGACGCCGGTCCGAATCGACTCTGCTGGGGGAACAGCCGAGATCTACCGCAGCGGCGCGTTCCTGTATTTTCCTGGCATTACCCCTGAAATGATCAATGCGCTGGAGGTCAGCGCGGAACAGAAGGCGCGGGTGCATGAGCTGGGACTGCGGTCGTACATGGGCGTGCCGATGCTGGCGCACGGTCAGACGGTAGGGGTCATGTCCTTTGCTTTGGCGGAAACAGATCGGAGCTTCACGCCTGAGGACCTCAATCTCGCACTGGAACTTGGGCGCCGGGCTGGCCTGGCCCTGGCCCATGCCAGACTCCACCAGCAGTTGCGCGAAAGCCACGCCACGCTGGAAGAGCGGGTGGAGGAACGGACCCGTGAATTGGAGGAGCAGAGGCGTGCACTGGAACGCAGCAATGTGGAACTGGAGCGCTTCGCGTATGTGGCGTCCCATGACCTGCAGGAACCGTTACGCACCATCGCAAGTTTCGCAGAGCTGATTGAACAGCGTTACGCAGGCAGCCTAGATGAACGGGGGCTCAGATACCTGAGTCTTGTGATTCAGGGTGCCAGGCGCATGAAGGTGCTGATCAACGATCTGCTGGTCTTCTCACGGCTGAACGCGGTCAAGGACCCGCTGTCTCCGGTGCTGCTGGACGCGGCGTTGGGCGAAGCGCTGGACGCTCTCCACACCGCCATTGCGGAAAGCGGGGCCAGAATCACCTCGCAGGACCTGCCAGACGTCCTCGGTGTCCACAGCGAGCTGATTCAGGTGTTTCAGAACCTGATTGGCAATGCCCTCAAATTCCGCCGGGCGGACGTGAGGCCAGAGATCAGGATTGAGGCGCAGCGTGACGGAGAGGGGTGGAGGGTCCAGGTGCAGGACAATGGCATCGGATTCGATCCTCAGTACGCAGAACAGATCTTCCAGATCTTTCAGCGCCTGCATAGAAGGGACCAGTACGAAGGCACCGGTATGGGCCTCGCCGTCGTCCAGAAGATTCTGGAGCATCATGGAGGGCGCGTCTGGGCGCAATCTGAACCCGGTGTGGGCAGTACCTTCTCTTTTACTCTGATGGATGCGGCCAGGGACGGGTGAGTCGAGCCTCAAGCATGGAGCCTGGCCGAAGGAGTCCAGCCGAAAAACCTGTCAGAGAATCGATACCGGGGTTGGCCGAATTGAGAGCGTAGACGCCAATCCGTCATCTGGATCAGCGCAAGATTTCTCGCCGGTTTCGCAGAGACAGAGGCAATCACGCGTCTCGCGAACGGACAGAGCGAGTTCCATGCGGAGCCTATCCGTCAGGCTGAATTGGGGGCGCAGAAGAGCCTCAACGATAGCGGTGATGGTGCTTTGGCCCCTGCAGCGTGGGGCAAACGTCTTGATGATTCCAGGGACTTCAACTTCATCGGTGGGGCACTCGCGCAAGCAAGTCGCCTCCACCACGCGCAGCCCGCCGAATGAGGTGCCCGCGCAACAGACTGGAGCATCACCGCCAGCTCTATTGAAACGAGCATCCGTGAAGCTGACTGGCTACCGCATACTGGGCTGGTCTGACCTGATCATCAGCCCCCTGGCTGCCGGATTCCAGACCGGTAAAGATCAGCGCCAGGCCGAGGGAGGCGGAGAGGAGGGCAGGCTCGACGGCTCCAATCCATTTGGCGACGGCGAATTCACGGGGCAGAGCTGGGCTGGACTGGATCGGCCGCTGGCGCAAGTGGCCTGGGCATCACCGTACCGATGATCGGCGCCAGACAGGTGACGGACCTCGGGACAATGTCGCCTCGCTGGACGTGGAACTGACGCCGCAGCACCTTGAGTGCCTGGACAGGGCCAGAGTCCTCAGCGCCTCCACTCTGGCGTCCAGCCGGCGTCGGAGTCAGAAAAATGATTCCCAATTGTGCGGACGTCAGGGGATAACCGAACGGATCCTGACTAAGACAGACAGAACTATCAAACCGTGAGTCGATGCGCCCCATGACTTTGAAACAGTTGCCCAGAGCGGCGCAAGTGTGGTTCGCCACGAGTTGGGGCGGAGCAACACCCGCTCCCCCCCAGAAAGCCGCCGACTTCCCTACGACGTTCAGGGGGTCGGGAAGTTGACGATGTACACTGGCACGCCAACTTTGGAGGTGTCTGCAGGGCCACCCAGGCCATTCACGACGTGATCAATGGTACCGGCACTCAAGTTCACTGTCAGGAGATGGTGCAACTCGACGCCCGGCGTGTTGGGTGATTCAAAGCCGTTGGTGGTGCGGATCGACGGATTGTTCTGATTGAAGACGTAGGCGCCGCCACCGTATAGGTGATGCGTCTTCACGCTGTCGGCAATCTTGTAAGCAGCCCAGCCAAGGGAGTTCCCGCCGTTGCCGGCGTTCCACGCCTCCTGGGTGGGCGGATCATAGGGCAGCTCGTTCTGGAAGAAGATCGTCGTGCCACCCTCACCGTTCCAGACAACGTTGTTCTTCTGGAAGTGTTCGACGAACAGGCCGGTGGCAGTCACATTGTTGCCATTCACGACGACACCGTTGTTGCCGATTACTTTTTTCCAGCGCTCGGTGTCGGGCAGGCTGGTGCCGCCGGGGCCTTCGATCCCGTGGTCCGCGCGCCAGACCCAGATGTGGTCGATCAGGACGTTGTCGCTGTTGATTTCCAGGGCCACATCCACCTTGCCGACCTGTGCACCGCCCACGCGGAAGAACACGTCTGACAGCGTCGTCGGATTGGCTACGCTGGCACGAACCTGCGAGCCATTGTTGCCGTTTTTGGTGCCCACCTGCAGCAGGGCCTGCGACATTGTCGGTCCGGCCTCGAGCGTGACCCCAGCAATCACGACTCCCGGCACGTCGGCGACCTTCATCGGCGTTACTCCGTTCGCGGCGGTCAGCGTGGCGTAACCCAGGCCAAGCACGACCGTTTCGGCACGCTTGACGCTGATGGTCCGGTCTACGCTGTAGACGCCGGGGGTCAGAATCAGATGCCTGCCACGGGCAAGCTGGTTGTTGATCTCCTGCATGGAGTCGCCTGGTCTTGCCACGAAGAAGTCGGTGAGCGGGATGGTGCGTCCGGGCGTCAGACCACTTTCCCAGGTCGTTCCGCGGCTCCCACGCCGCACCGACGGTACGCGGACATTCCACTTGCCCGAGCCGTCGACGAAGAGGTACGGTTTCTCGCGGCTGACGGGCGTCTGGTCGAGTACGGTATAGGCATTGGGCGCCGGGAAGGTTTCCGCCGGGGCATTCTTGACGCCCGAGAAGACGGCGCTCCACACCGCGTTGGACCACGAGACGATATTGCTGTCGCGCACGTAGAACTGTTGTTGCGAGCCATTGACGAGCGCGTCCGCGCCGCTGTGCCTGGAGTCGGCCATGAAGCCGCCGCTGGCATATTGCGGCCCGTCTGAGCAGTAATCCATGAAGGACATGCCGCCGACAACGTTGACCCGGCGCAGCGGAGCGGCCTGCGACACGGCCCAGAACTCGGTGTCGGTGCACCAGCTCGGTCGTGGCTTCGCCTCGCCCAGCACGTCAGTCATGCCGCCCTTGGCGAAAATGGTCAGGTTGGACATGGACCGCCAGAAGTTCGTGAGCGCAATGCAGTTGCCGTTCTCGTTGTCGGCGAGACAGCGGTTGTAGACATTGATCGTGCCATTGATCTTCACGTCCGTCGGGGAGGCGCCGAGGCCGGCAATCTCAGTGTAGTAGCCCACCTGAACGTTCAGTGGCTTTTGTGGTGTGCCGTAGGTGCCCGGCATAAAATAAACCGCGTCGCGTCGCGGTCCGAACTCGTTGGAGAACTGTGCCAGTGTGATGGCGTCGAACTTTGCCTTGATCTCCTCGACTGACATGCTGGGAGTAAAGATCGTGACGTTGGCACCCAGGGAGCCCCCGACCGGGAGCGCGGCAGCATCCAGATCCTTTCCACCACCTTGAAGTGCGTTCGTCGGTCCTGCCGATTGCTGACCGCAGGCGCTCAGCAATAATGTCAGTCCGACCGTGAGGGCGTAGCTCTTCTTGGACATATCAACCTCCAGGGAAGTGAAGAAGTCTGGTCAGCTCAGGCAGCACAGGAGCCCTCAGCGGAAGCAAATGGAATCCACAGGGCTCACGGAGCAAAGCGCACCGTGGCAGAACATGTGAACATCAGTCGGAAAAGCGCAAAAGCCTGAAATAGGCGGAACAGCCACATCAGGCCCCACAGCAATAGGATCCGAAACGGGCGTGTCTCGTTTGTAATTACCCAGCAATTATAGCGCTAAAAATTGGGGAGGACAACCCCGAACGTTGTCTTTCAAGGGAAGATGTGAGAAGGTTCAGGCAACTGTGGTTCAAGAGAAGAAAGTCCGAGCAACCCTGAGCGACGTAGCTCAGCGAGCAGGCGTTTCCGCGATGACAGTCTCCAATGTCATCAACGGCAAGGCTGGCGTCCGCCCGAACACCCGTCAGCGGGTTCTTGAGGCCATTGAGGCGACCGGTTACCGGGTCAACGCAGTGGCCCGCGCTCTAGCGGGGGGACAGAGCCGGATGATCACCGTGTTTTCCCCACAATTCAATCGGCCCTACGCCAGCGAGGTTATTCAGGGCGCAGCCCTGGCGGCTGAGGGCCTCAACTACGATCTGATCGTCATGATGTTGAGCGAGCAGGGCTTCTCAGACGTATCGGTCGTGACCCGCCTCGCGGCTGGGGCACTGCTGATTCAGCCGTCACACGTGAACCACTGGCAGCGTGCGGCTCTGCCAGTTCATGTGGTTAGTGTGGACGGCCCCGGAGAGTTGCAGCTCACAGTGGACAATTACGGCGGTGCCCGCCTGGCTATGGACTACCTGCTGAAGCTGGGCCACACCCGCATCGGCTTCATCAGCGGGCTGGAGTCTCCCGGGCGGCGGCCAGCCAGCCACCCGTTCCACCCGGGACAGCACGACCGTGACGACGCAGACGAGCGCCTGCGAGGGTACCGGGAGGGTATGGCAGCTGCGGGATTAGACGTGCCTCATGACTATGTTCAGCACAGCGACTACACCAAGCCGGGCGGAGAGCAGGCAACCGCACTGTTGCTGGGACTCACTCGCCCCCCCAGCGCGATCTTCGTGTCCGGCGACGCGATGGCCCTGGGCACCATACATGCTGCCCAGGACCGTGGGCTGCATATTCCCAGGGACCTCTCGGTGGTGGGATTTGACGACCTGCCCATTGCAGCCGCCTCCCGCCCCGGCCTGACGACGGTGCGTCAACCCCTGGCGCAGATTGGCGAGGTGGCGGTGCAGATCCTCGTGGCGCTGGCTGAGGGGCGAGAGCCTGCCGTGCCGCCACCGTTTGCAACTGAACTGATCGAGCGTGAGTCGACGGCCCCCCCTTGCAGTGAAGAACTGCGTCAGTGAGCGTCCACCTGAGCTCTGCTGCCCATCACATGCCCACCTATAGTGTTCGGTCCGATGACGAGGCCAATTATTCCAGCCGAATCAAATAAGCACTTCACTGGTCCCGGTTTGTAGTTATTGTTGAGGTTGGGACATGGTGGGTTGAGCAGGCATGACTCCCTGTCATCCGTCTTCCTTTCGCCATATTCAGCGACGCTGTTTGAGGAGTGCTCCAAACCAGCCCTACGAACAGTCTCTTTACTCCATGCTGTGCCCCATGTGAAGCCACCTCTATGCAGGCAGGAGCGATCGACACGCTATTGCCGCGTTCTAGGATTTAGAGAGATCAGCAGCGAGTGGATCAGACCCAATGACATGGGGGCGCGCAATGAGCACCTCAAACCAGAACGCTCGTCTCTGATAAATCAGGGACGAGCGTTCAAAAACACGGGCGCCGTTAGGGGCGGGTGTTGTTATGGGGTTCAACCCGCACTGGGGTAACAGTTTTGCGGTTAAGTCCGGCCAGACCTGCCAGTCCGATCAACCCCAACAAGCCCCACGGAAACTCGCGGGTATCGGCACGACCATTGTTGTTGGTATCGACAACGCCATCATTGTTAGGATCAAGCGGCTGGGTGGTCGTATCCGTAATGGTGGTATCCGTAGAGGTGGTATCCGTGGTCGTGTCCTGTGCCAGAGCCAATGATGAAACAGAGAGAAGCAGTGAGAGAAGCAGAGCTTTTTTCATAGGGAACCACCTTGTTGAATTCGCATGCCGATCATCGGATTTGACTTCTTTATTGTCTAACCCGTTGTCTTCTGCGGGTGCTGGAAAGTTAAACGACGGGAGCGTCGCGATTATGCGATTTGATACAATGAATGTTCATGAAGCACTTTTACTGAGTCTAAATCCATGGCGCGACGATTGGGTTTTTCTAAAGATAGTACAGTTGACCAAGCTTCAACTTGCATTTTTATTAGCACTGCCTCTGGCCGCTTGACGTTAACGAAGAAAAAGAAGCGAGCAGAGCCTGGTATTCATACAGTTAAGCTAAGGTAGCTACGTCGATAAAAAAAGTAGACCTCGGGAAGACAGGCGATTAGAAAGTAAGGTCGACCGGCACACGGTTTCACAACGCATCTTGAATCCGGAGTGTGGCTGACAACGAGGGTGATGGGCAGCGAGGGTAGTGGAAATTCATGACAAAGAGGATCGACGAATCCACGCCTGCGGAGTCATTGCCGAACGGCATATTGACTCGGTGAAAAGCCTTGGTGGAGGGTAGGAAGTCAAAAATTAAAGCCGATTCATTGAGTGAAGGAGAGGTGGCCACATGGGAGCCTTACCCCCACACCTGAGGCCTCCGCCGGGATGAGGTGGCCATTGCCACTACACTGCATGGGGCTCATTCATCAACTCCTCGGCTGGCTGAAGGGATGATTGGGCGCCGAACATGCTCAGTACGCCTCCCTCTTCAAAAGTGCCAGGCAAGGAAGTCCCTGATGAACGAACCCATCCACCAAGGTTCCACTCTTACGTCTGTGATCAACCATCTGCGTACTCTGGTGGAGGCCACCGGACCCAGTGGGTCTGAGGAAGACGTTGTCCAGCTGGTGGTCAACGCCGTCCGCCCCCACGCGGACACGCTCGATGTAGACGCTTTCGGCAATGTGGTTGTCGTACGCCGCGCCGCGCACGACGATGCACGCCGCTGCATCATCTCGGCACATATGGACGAGGTGGGCTTCCGGGTCTATAAGATCGGCGCCGACGGTTTCTTGCGCCTGGAGAAACTCGGTGGCTTTGATGACCGTATTCTCCTGGCGCAGCGTGTGTGGATTCGCACCGACAGCGGCGAGCGTCTGCTGGGCATCATCGGCAGCAAGAGTGCTCACCTGCTGGGTGACAATGACCGCTCGAGCATCGTCCCTTACGCCCACCTCTACGTGGACATCGGCGCGCGGAGTCGGGAGGAGGTGATCAGCATGGGTGTGGCCATTGGTGATCCTGTAGGCTTCGTTGGCAGTCTTACCGAATTGGGCCACCAGACTGGCCGCTACACCGCACACGCCCTCGATGACCGGGCCGGCTGCGCCGTGCTGCTGACTCTGCTTGAACGATACGAGGACACGCCCCCACCCGTCACGTTGATCCTGGTGTTCTCGGTGCAAGAGGAAATTGGCCTGCGCGGCGTGCAGGCGCTGGCCCGCCATCTTCAGAGCGACGTTGCGCTGGCCCTGGACATGACGGCTGCCGACGATACGCCAGAGTTTTCCAGCCCACACCTGCAACTGGGCGCTGGACCCACCATCAAAATCATGGACTCCTCGACTCAAGCGCATCCAGCCATTCGCCGGGGCCTGCTCGCTGCAGCTGAGAAACGGGGGGTGCCGGTGCAGCGCGAAGTGCTTAAGGGCATCGGTACCGACGCCGGCGCTTTGCAATACCTTGGGCAGGGGGTGCCGACTGGCGCCGTGTCGGTGGTCAACCGCTACACGCATAGTCCTGTCGAGGTGCTTGACAGCCGCGATCTTGTGGGAGCTGTGAGCCTTCTGGAAGGGTTCTTACAGGATCTTGGCAACCTAGAACTGGGGTTCACGTCGTTGGACGAGAAACCGTCAGCTTGAGCCCCCGCTTCTGTCACTTCGCGAAGCCAATGAAAGGCTGAGCGTGGCGCCACAACTGCGCCATGCTCAGCCTTCCTCAGGCGAATGGTAACTCCTCAGGCCCGCCTTAATCCTGTACGGCTGGCCCTAGCTGTCATCGCAATTGCAGGTAGAGGTCACTTCAGACAGCAGATTGTTGACGTCAAAAGCGTGGAGAACCACTCCAAGATTTCTCGACGTTGCCTCACCGCTCGGCAGGATGAAGTTGTCGCGGTATGGACCATCCACTACTGGTTATGCAGTGAAGAGCTTTCCAGCGATAATCAGGGTAGCGGGCTTAAAAAAGTCCAGCTGGCTCTTCTGCTTCTCCAGATTGACGGGGATCTTGTCAGACTGATAGGCCACCTGTCACTGTTCCTCCTCATCCTCCACCGCAAACAAACTGTGAGAGCACACCCGGAAGCTCAGCTTGCCAGCAAGTGTCTTGGTCATGCTGTCCACCCGTGCGTCGGTCAGAGGCTCGCCTTCCGGATTGGACAGATACGCCTCGCAGCGTATTTTCTCGAAGAGCGTTGCCAGGACGATCCTGTCAACTTCCGGGGTATTTGACCCCAGGATCACGTCTTCGTTGCAGGCTTCGAGTACGTAATTGCCGACAACTGACCCGCTCTCATTGATGTCCACGGCCTCACTGAGGGTGGGAACGACTGGCTTTCCTGAGCCAGTCAATACCGAGGTTAAGAGGGCCAGAGTCGAGGTGCATATCCTTTGTAGCATTACTTCAAGGCAGGCTATACACAACGACGCATGCACCATAGTTCTTAACGCCGGCTCTGTCTTTACGAGAACAAACCAACGGTGGCGGCGTAGACCCGAAAGCTCGAGCAGAAGCGAGCAGATATGACCTAGATTGAAGGCATCACCCGTCAACCCTCTCTTTCCAGCGCCCGATTCGCCAGATCGCGAAACTTCTGCAACTCCTTGCTCTTGGGAAAGGCATCAAGTGCGCGTCCAGTGATCTGAAGCGTTTTGGTGTACCAGCCTGCCTGCGTCCACGCCTCAAAGGCCTCCTGACGGTACAGGTAATAAATGGTGGGGACGCCCAGATTGACGGCACGGTCAAACTGCTGTGCTGCCGTCTCAGCGTCCCCCAGGCGCAGTGTGGCCTTGGCCAGCCCCCACCAGGCATAGGGATCGCTGGGCCGTCCCTTGACATCTTGCTCGCCGCGCATCTGGGCGTTCCGCCAGTTGGCGGTGGCGTTGAAGTTGTCGCCCATCGCAGCCTGAACCTCGCCCTCTCTGGCAGGTGGGTAAGCCACCAGATACTCACCGTTGTAGAAGTTCCACAGGTCGGTCATCTCAGCGTTGCTCAGGCGCAGCGATGGGCCGCGCAGGGGATCGCTCAGAAGAAACGACCCACTGCTGTAGCCGTAGACGGTACGAAAATGAGCCACATTGCTGCCAGATTTGAGCCGCTGTTGCACCACCACCGGAAAACCCCGCGAGACCAGCTCGCGCAGGACTTCGGCATCTCCAGCATAACGAATGACGCTCCGGAGGCCGAACCTCCCAAGATAGGCTGCAAGTTCCAGGCTGCTGACCTGCGGGTCGCCAGGATAATCCTTCATGGCGGCTTCCGCTGCAGCCTGTGTCACTCGGGTGCCGTGGTACCCCAGGACCGTCAGGGCAGTGACGGGCGCGCAGTTGTCTGGCCCCTGATATTCATGGCGAATATTCTTGAGCGTCATGCTGCTTGGTGCGGCGGCGGCACTGGCAGTCAAGGTCAGGCCCATCAGCAGCAGGCGAAAGGTGGGGGACATAAATCATTGTGTCTGAAAGTCGTGTCAGAGAGATGTTCTGGCCCACCAGTCGGCTTTATTTGATATTGAGCAATACTGCCGGATTCGCCGAACCGCCGCCGGCTTCCATGACATAAGCGTGGGCCAGGAGTTCACCCTCCCGGCCCACGCTTCAGGCAAGCGGCACTACGTTTTCAGGTACTTGTCAAACCAGGCCAACGTCTGTGCCCAGGCGTCGTCTGCCGCCGTCTTGACGTAGTTCTGGCCGGTGTCGTTGTTGAATGCGTGTCCTGCCCCATCGTAGATCTTGATCTGGTACGTCGTCCCAGCTGCCTTGAGTGCCGTTTCCAGCGGCGGAATCCCGGCATTGATGCGGGTGTCATTGCCGCCATAAATTCCCAGCACCGCCGCCTTGATGGCCGGCACTTTTGCCGCGTCGGGCGCGGGCCCGTAGAAGGGAACAGCGGCTGCCAGTTCAGGTGCTTCGGTGGACAGCCGCCAGGTCAGACCGCCACCGAAGCAGAAGCCCACTGCGCCAATCTTCTGCACGCCGGGTTGCGTCTTGAGAACAGCCAACGCCGCCTGGAGATTGGCAATGTGTTCGTCGCCAGAGGTCTGCGCCAGATAGCTGGAAACCTGTGCGGTGTCGATGTACTGCTGGGTACCGCCGATTTTAGAGACCAGATCGGGGGCCATCGCGATGTAGCCTGCCTTCGCCAGACGGCGCGCGATGTCCTGAATGTGCGGTTGCAGCCCCTTGTTCTCGTGAATAACCAGGACACCAGGGGCGGGTGCGTTGCCAGCCGGACGGGCCAGATACGCCAGATTGGTAAAGCCGTTGGCCTCGTAAGTCACGGGCTTCGCCGCAATGGCCGGGTCACGCGGATCAACCATGCCGGCGCCCTTGGCCGGATCCGGTTGAGGTGGAGCCGTCTGGGCCTGTGCCAGTTCGGCGGCACTGATCCCGGCGATCCCCAGCGAGGTGAGCAACACGCGCGCGCCTACGACACCGCCGCCCAGCAGGGTCATACGACGCAGGAATTCACGGCGTTGCAACTCGCCCTCGTGGTAATCCTCGGCAAATTCTTCAACAACGTACCGGAACAGATCTTGACGGTCTTCAGCCATACGCACAACCTCCTGACACAAGGGCGAGCCGCAGCTCTAGGCGGGAAAGGACGACATGCCAAACCGGAAGAACAACGAGGTGGGTTATAAAGCAATGATGTTAAACGTTCTGTCTAGGAATACTACACCGAGCGAGGTTTGATCTGTGTCATGGCACTCAGGGCGGCAAACAGCCAGGGCAATCTGCACGGCGCCCGGAGTGACCCTCAATGCCAGAAGCGTGAGCGCAAAGTCAGAGTGCGACTACAGGTTTACCTTGCTGTCTACGGATGGCAGAACGCGCAGCTACCCCTGAGCCAGTGCGCCTAGGCGCCGGATCAGCGAATAGCGGACAGGCCCGGAAAAGCCCCATTCCCACTACCATGGGGCAGCAGGGGATTATCGAGACCTGACCGCAGTGAAGGCACAGGCTCACGGCAGTTTTTCCATCGTTCTGTCTCCCACAGGACAGCGAAGACGCGAAACCAGCTGGGGAGACTGCGGCGCAGGGATGGAACAGACAACGCAGGGCTTCAGATCGCGAGAAGGACAATCAGACATTGTCCCCTGACCGCTGGCTGCCAGAAGGCATAAGGTAGGGTCCCATCCTTCGCTATTCAGTGCTCTGATGACTGCAAGTCAACACGCCCCATCAGCTCCAGGGGAGGGGACCAGAGTTCCCACATCTTCCACTGGACCGGAGAAGCCCTTAGGCATGCCCTCCAGCAGCACCTTCGCGATCAGTCTAATTAGGCGGTCAGTTCACCGCCCGTGATGGCATAGATGGCTCCGGTGGTGTAGCTGCTGTCTGCCGAGGCCAGCAGAACATAGGTTGCAGCCAGATCGGCGGGCTGACCTGGGCGGCCCAATGGCGTGTCCTGGCCGAATTGCGGCGCGGAGTCCGCATCCTCCTGCACCACCAGCGGCGTCCAGATCGGCCCCGGAGCCACTGAGTTGACGCGGATGCCCTGCTCGGCCAGCAGTTTCGCCAGGCCCTTGGTCAGCGTGACCACCGCGCCCTTGGTAGAAGCTTAGGCCAGGATGTCTGGCGAGGGTTGATACGCCTGCACCGACGACGTGTTGATGATGGTGGCGCCCGGTTTCATGTGGGGCAGCGCCGCCTGGCACAGGTAGAAAATGGCATAGACATTCGTGCGGTAGTGGCGCTCCAGTTCCTCGGGCGTAACGTCGGCCAGTTCCTTGAAATTGTTCTGATACGCGGCATTGTTGACCAGTACGTCCAGTACGCCAAACTCATCTACCGTGCGTTGCACCAACATTTTGCAGTGGGCTGGATCACCGATATCTCCGGCCAGGATCAGCACGCGCCGCCCTGCTTCACGGACGAGGCGGGCAGTATCCTCGGCGTCATTGTCCTCGTTGAGGTACGAGACCACCACGTCGGCCCCTTCCCGGGCAGAGGCCAGAGCGACTGCCTTGCCAATGCCGCTATCGGCCCCAGTAATCAGCGCCGCCTGACCCTCCAGCTTGCCGCTGCCCTTGTTAGAGGTTTCACCGTGGTCAGCGGCGGGTTCGAGCCTGGCCTCGGTCCCGGGATTTTTCTGGTGCTTCGGGGAAATAGAAGGGGCGGGCGTACGCGGATCGTCATTCTAGGACATGCCAGCTATTTCTCATTGCCGTGGAGGTCTGAAAGTTGAGAATTAGACCAAAGCAGGGAGAGTCAAAAATGGGTGAATGGCCTTCTGAAGTTAGCTCAGGCAGACACATGTCGAGCAACTCCACAGCGCGTTTGTTTTGCTCCCGAATGTCAAGACGCAAGGCTGCGCAACTCAGCTGTTGCTGATCTCTGCGCAATGGGAGCTGAGCGCTCTCAATCTTCCCCGCGTTCGCGGGGGCATGTCAGACACACGATCATCGGGGATGCAGCCCGGCGTCATCCTCCAATCATCCCGTCTCTGGCACCCTGGAGGCATGAAAAGAAATCTCCTCCCGCTCCCGTTGTTCCTCGCCACCCTCTCGCTCACCGCCCTGGCGCCCGCCCATGCCGTCACGGCGGACGTGCTCGATGCCAGGCCCGCCTCGCTAGTCAAGGTTCTCAGTGACGAGGGATATAAGCCCGAACTGCGACCAGGAGACGACAAGACGCAGCCTTCGATTGCCCTCAAGGTAAGCGGCGATACCATATATCTCTATTTCAGCGGCTGTGAGAACGGACTGTGCCGCCGCGTCACTGCCAGTAACGGCTTCGAGTTTCCAAAAGACAGAGGTGGGTTGACCAAGATGCTGGCAGGCTGGAATGCCGAGTGGTACAGCCAGGCCTACGAGGACAAGGACGGTGTGTACCTGGATGCCTCCTACATGCTCACAGGCGGGTACACCAAGGCCAACTTCACCGCCTGGTTCGATGCTTACCTGGAGGACTACGGCGATTTCGGGGAGAAACTATACTGAGCGTTTAATACGCGGGGTGGGCAGCAGAGAGTGCCAGAGACAGTCTGGCCCTCTAAAATGGGGTGTTCTTGGCAGGCCGGTGACGGAGAAGGTGATCCAGGGATGAACTCACCATCTCCCCACCACCGCCTTCCGCTTCCACTGGCGGTGAACGCCTCCTCACGGGCGCTCCTGAGGAGGCCAGCAATATGAAAATATTGCTTTACTGATCCCTTTTGACCATAAAAACATGGATCTACGCGTCACACCGCTGATCCGCAATGCGGTATGGCCGAGTCTCAACGCTGTCCCAGACGCCACTTGAGTTCGCGGGCAAATTCGTCTTTCTTCATCTTGGCCACTGCCGTGACCGAGTCCTCCAGCAAGCTGACCACATCCAGTTCACCATCAAGCACCGCCTGACGGAAGAGATCTAGATCCGCGATATCGAGCAGTCGGCGGTAATGAAAGCCCAGCCGGCTCACCGCCTTCTCGGCCGTCTGCTCTGGCGTCAGACCCTGGAACTCATCAGCAAGACTGGGCATAGCCAGCAGCGGCTCCATACGCCCTGCCTTCGCCCGGACGGGTATGGAGGCCGGAGAAGAGGCTGCAGGCCCGTCAGAGGGCTTGTGATGGCCCGCAAAGGGGTATTCGTCAGGGTGGGTGATCAGGTGCATCAGCGCCGCGGCCTTGGATTTCTTGACCACCAGCACAGCGTCACGGACCAGCAGGTCAAAGCGGTCCATACACTCGATCAGGAAGGGCCGCCCATGTTCACGCACCAATCTGCGTGCCACGCCGTCGGCCACCCCATAACCCCGGAAGCGTCGGGCAAGGACCGCGTCCATGGGGGTGAACTCGCGCACGAATTCATACCGGATCATCTGGTCCTTGCCCCGCCCGGTCAGGGTAACTGAGCGCAGGTAACCCCGCTTGACCAGTTCATCATGCGGAGAAGACAACGCCCGGCGAATGTTGCCCGGAATGGTGCTGGGGATCTTGCACTGATCCGCCCAACCGATCAGGCTGACCTCCAGGGTTTCCAGCGGCTGTTCAGGGTTCTGAGGATCGAAGCGCGCTCCATCGAGAATCCGGTACAGCGCCCGCGTTCTGGGCCTGGACAGCGAGAGCATGAACTCGGTGTCCAGCGGCTTGACATATCCGCTGCGAATGCTGGCCACAATGGCATCGGCCAGACGGCCAGAAATCATGGTCCGCTCGTCAAAAGCTCCGGTGCGGTCGCCGCTGCTGAAGTCCAGGGACTCGATGAAATGGAATTTGGCGTGGGTCCAGCGCCCCTTGGGATGGTCTCGCCATCCACCACTGACACTGTAGGACGAGGTATGCAGGCGTTCCAGGCAGGTACGCAAGATGGCGTGGTATTTGCCAGTGTTGTGCCAGCCGCACAACTTGAGCAGGGTGGTGGCACTGACCGTGAAGCGTCCATCCTCGGGTTCGCCGACCTCCATGTACAGGTTGATCAAGGCCGCTGTTACATCACTGTCCAGGCCATGTGGGACAGCATATTTGGGCAAGGCCTCACATTTGACCCGCACCACACGGCCCTGAGACTCGAAGGTAACGTCCCATTCGTTGGTATCGGCCTGGTCGACGGCGGAAATCAGGTTGAGGCGTGACAGATTCAGCTCGTCAAACCTGCTGGGTTTTGCGGTCACTCGTCCCCCTTGATTGATGAATTTTACCTTCTTTTGAAAGAAAAGATTTGAATAAAAAGATTGATGACATCATCAAAGGTTTTTGAGCAATTGCGTGTCAGACGATGGGAATGCTTCAAATCGCTCAGGTGTGTCGTACAGAATCGCTCAGGTGTGTCGTCTGTAGAAGCGGTCAATCGCTCAGGTGTGTCGTTCCTAGCCGATCAAACCGCTCAGGTGTGTCGTTGGGGACCGCTCAGGCGTGTCGTCGGCAATCGCTCAGGTATGTCGTCGAGGCTTACCCGAATCACTCAGGTGTGTCGTGGCTGTATATAGGGCAATCGCTCAGGTGTGTCGTCGGTAAAATCAAGCAATCACTCAGGTGTGTCGTCCATAGAGTGGGTCAATCGCTCAGGTGTGTCGTCGGTCAGAATGGACCAATCGCTCAGGTGTGTCGTCGTCGCCTGCCCAGCATGACCTCGGGACCTTTGAAAACCTCCGTCAAGAGGACAGAGGCTGCTCATGGGGTGATAAGGCAATCGCTCAGGTGTGTCGTTGGGGAAAGCGGAAGCTGCGATGACCCGTAGTGCCCTCTTTACTCCCTAGACGGAGCCATCCATTTGAGCGCTATGACAGCAGGCGTTAGTACGTGACCAGCTCACCAGAAGGCCGGGCTGAGAGAGGACGCTCCTCTGCGACACCAGTAGTCCAGGACCCGTATGACTGCTCAAGGTCGAAAAACGAGGTGCGCCCAGACGGTGTCCGGTAACTGTGTGTACGGGCTATACGTGGCCGGATTGATGGCAAAGCTCTCGCTTGAAGATGGACGCTGGGCGTCCACATCGCGGTGCCTGGGACACTGGGCAAATCGCACCTCTGAGTCAGTCTTCACGCCGCTGGACTGAGCCTGCCCATCCTATGAGCGGTGATAGCAAGGCCAGCCGAATCTGCCCTTCACCTTGTGTTTCATCGACAACGCCATCACATTCACCACAACGATTTGGCGCTTCAGGATTGGGCCATAGCTCTAGCTGCTATAGCCACGCAACACTTCGCCAGAGCCGTCCAAGCCGCCGACCAGATCGCCCGAGCCATGCTCAGCTCTCCTGCTGGCCCTCTAACACAGCTTCGGGCTGACAGCGTGATCATCGGCGGGATAGGGGATTGGCCGCTGAAGCGGAGATCGACACGCTGGGCAACGTGAAATGAAAGGTGCTGCCGACCCCAGGCTGCGATTCCACCCAGATTCGGCCCCCATGCCGCTCCGTCACCTTCTGGCAGATCGCCAGGCCCAGCCCGGTCCCGGCGTACGCTTCACGGGTATGCAGCCGCTGGAACATCACGAAGATTCGCTCGAGGTAGCTGTCTTCGATTCCGATGCCGTTGTCCGTCACCGTAAGGTGCCAGAACTCCTCGTCACGGACCGCCTGGATGTGCACCTCGGGAGATAATCCAGGCGTGCGAAATTTCAGAGCATTTCCAATCAGGTTTTGAAACAGCTGGCCCAGCTGGAAGTGGCTGCCGAGGACGGTCGGGAGCGCAGCGTATGTTACCCGCCCTCCGCTGTCTTCCAGCGTGCCGCTGAGGCGCTCGAGCGCCTCCTCCACCAGCGCGCTGGTGTCCACCGGTTCCAGCGTCAGGCGTTCAGCCCCCAGACGGGAGTACACCAGCAGGTCATCGAGCAGCGTCTTCATGCGCTCCGTGCCCTGAACCACCATGTGCAGCAGGGTCCGCCCGCGCTCATCGTAGACATCGGCATAACGGCGTTCCAGCAGCCCCGTCAGGCCTGCGATGGTCCGCAGCGGCTCTTGCAGATCATGACTGGCCACGTAGGCAAAGCGTTCCAGTTCCGCGTTGCTGCGTGCCAGGGCCACCGTGCGCTCCTCTACCCGGCGTTCGAGCTCCACTTCAAGCTCGACCTGCTCGGTGATGTCGGTGTGAACCCCCACCCACTCCCGCACCATACCGTCGGCCTGCAGCACGGGCACGGCGCGGACCTGAAAGTGCCGGTACGTGCCGTCTGCCACCCGCACCCGCTGGTGGGTGTCGTAGGTCGTGCGGGCGCGGACCGCTGACTGCCACTGCTCAAGGTTCCGGGCGCGGTCGTCCGGGTGAATGGCCTCCAACCACCCGGTTCGACTGTAGGCCGCCTGATCCTGCCCGGTGAGGCGCGCCCAGCCCGGCTGCTCGCCCAACAGCAGGCCGTCCGCCGTGTTCGTCCAGACGGTCTGACGCGTCGCGTCGATCAGCGAGCGGTAACGCTGTTCACTGAGCTGCGAAGCCTCGTGCAGCAGCGCGCTGTCCAGGGCCAGGGCGGCCCGTACGGCCAACTGTTCGGCCAGAAGCAGGTCGTCTGGGCCGTAAGTGCGCTCAGGGTGGGAGCTGGCCAGACCCAGCACGCCTACCACCCGTCCCTGCACGGTGAGGGGCACATGGATCAAGGAATGAAATCCCATGCGGTGCAGCGCCGCGCGCCGCTCAGGATCCGGATTCTGGTCGATCAGGGCCGGGGGAACGACCGGCAGCATAAACGCCTGACCAGTCTGCATGCTCCACGCCGGAGTTCCGGGCAGATTCGCCTCTGTCAGGCTCTGTGTCACGAAGCTGCGCAGGAGTTCGACCATTTCCGGGTCCTGATGCGCGATGGCTGCGGCAGTGATGCTTCTCTCGGCGGTTGGAAGATAGACGGCTGCCCAGTCCGCGACATGATGAATGGACAGGGCCGTGATGCGGTCCAGCGTCTCTTTCACATCCAGTGAGGAAGCCAGCGCGGAACTCGCGTCGGACAGCAGGGTGGCGCGCGCCTGGGCCTGGCACGCCGCATCGTACTGCTGTGCGCGGCGCAGCGCCTGCACAGCCAGATCCACCAGGGTCCGCAGGCACCGCTGACAGCCAGCGGTGCCTGCCAGGGTGTGCCGGAACGACAGCGTCAGCACCAGGTGTACCCTGCCGTCTACCATCAGAGGCAGTGCGGCAAACGAACGCGTTGCCGGCTGTATAAACGGCAGGAAATCCGGGTAGTTCTGCCCCAGGTCGTCCAGCGTGGCGAAAACAGCTTCTCCAGTATGGGCAGCGTGCACGACCGGAAAGCCTGAATGGGCAGGGAACTGCTGCCAGCTCTGCTCGACGGGAACTCCGTAGCCAGCGCTGCCCACCATGAAGAGATTGGATTCGTCGATCACTTCGATCAATGTGCCCGCATATGCTCCCACAGCGTTCAAGGCGTGCTTCAGAAGGACCTGACGCACGTCGTCTACGGTGAGCGTCTGTATCAGGGGGCGGCTCAGGGCCAGGGTCACGGCTGCCTCGTCGTGGAGTGGCTGAGTGCGCAGCGCCACGCCAATGATCTGCGACGGCCCGCCGTGGAGCGGCCACACGCTGACCTTCTGGGGGGCGCCGTGGTCAGGCGTGTAGGCCAGGCTGGTCTGGGCGCTGTCTTCCCGGACTGCCCGGGCACAGGCCGCCTGGAGCTCAGGCGCCCAGCCCTTCAGCGGCTGTCCTGACAGCTTGTCCACCGAGAATCCACTCAGCGCTGCGAACGCGGCATTGACGTGGGCGAGCCGCAGGTCGGCAGTGAGCACGGCGACTGGCAGCGCACCTGCGTGTTCCCCCTCCAGTGCAGCGAAGCTGCTGCGCAGAAGTGGGGCCTGAGTGTCAGGAGTCACGTTAGAAAGTGTAGTGCCGCGGGCGTGGCCTGGAACACGGGCACCCCGAGGCCGCGCGGTGCCCAGAACCGGCGGCATATCGTCCGCGCTGAAGGCTGAAGCTCGCGGTGTTCCATACAGCGCCCGCCCAACTCGCTCGCCCGCAGGGAAAGCCCGGTGCAGGGTCAGGCGTTCACGGACCCTGTCCAGAACGCCGAGAGCTCGGCTGCCTGGCGGCGGCCCTGTGCCCGCCCCGCCCGGGCCGTCTCCTCACGCCGCGCTGGGTCCAGCACGTTGGGCCCGATGGCCTCCACGGATGCGGCGTCCGGTTCGGCCACCAGGACCGCCGAGCCCGCTCCTTCCAGGGCGGCCACCTCACGGGGCAGTGTGGACTGGGGCCCAGGCGGCAGGAGGGACAAGACCAGGACCCGCTGTGCGCCCATGGCCAGGTCCGCATTGGTCACCGACCGGACCCCGCCGTCCATGTACCGGTGACCCTCGATGGTCATGGGCGGCCAGACCCCCGGTACCGCGCAGCTCGCGGCCACCGCGTCGGTCAGGGACACGCCAGCGTCCCGGTCAAAAAAGCGCGGCTCGCCTGTTTCCGCATCGACCGCCACGATCACGAGACGCTCCGCCGGCCACTTGGGACTCGGCAGCCGTGAGGCGATGATGGCCCGGCGCTCGGCCTCAGGCACGCTAGAGGCGCCCAGAGCCAGTTGCCCGATGCGCCGGCGAATCGCTGTGGGATCGGGGCCGACCTCCTGCATCAGCGCCGCGAAGGTGCGGCCCAGGGCGGCGGCGTCGAAGTCGGCGGCCCGTTCCGCGGAGGATTCGAGCTGACGGGCATACAGCTGTTCCAGAGGTGCTCCGCTGGTGATCTGCGCCCCGACAGAGGAGCCTGCCGAGGTGCCCACCACCAGATCGGCATTTCGCAGGTCAAGTCCCTCGTCGAGTAAACCTGTCAGGAAGCCCAGGCCCCAGGCAATGCCGGTGACGCCCCCGCCACCCAGTACCAGCGCACGTTCAAGGGTCATCGGTTCATCATGCCGCGTCCGGGGAGGAACGACAAACCCGTGAGCCCTGGAGAGCAGGACACTGCCGTCTGTGCGCTGGCACGTGCAGACGATTTCCACCCTGGATCGCCTCCAGGAGGAACTGCGGCCCCGATCCGCCCTGCTCCGGTCCCTGAAGCGGTCACCATAAAATGATTCCTGCGTGGTCCGGGGGAGCCAGGCACACTTGCAAGATCAGGATGAATCTGTTGGACGCAGGAGTTCAGGCCGCTCCCTTGCGCCCATGATGGGTAGTGGAAAAGGAGACCCACATGAAGACCAGAAGCATCGTCCCGTGGATCGTGGCGCTCGGCGCGGCGGGTGGATGGCTGTATTCCCGCCGCGCCGCGTCGTATGCGCGGCTTCATCCCGAGCTGCGCCATCCCCTCTTGCGGCTGCGTCATCCCGCGTTCACGCGAATGCTCGTTTCGGTCATGCGCCGCGTGACGCGCGCCGTGCCAGACCCGACAGACGTGGAGTTTGAGCGGCGCGACATCGCGGGGCCCGCGGGCTCACCAGCTGTCCCGGTGCTGCTGTACCGGCCGCTCGATGGGCAGCGGAACACGGCGGCGCTGCTGTACATCCACGGTGGTGGGTTTATCTCAGGTTCGGCCCAGGACTACCACCAGCAATGCGCGCGCTTCGCGAACGAGCTCGGACTGCTGGTCGTGAACGTGGAATACCGTTTGGCCCTGGAAGCGCCGTTCCCCGCACCGTTGGAGGATTGCTACGCCGCGCTGAAGTGGATGAGCGACCATGCCGCCAGGCTGGGCCTCGACCCTGAACGCATCGCCCTGGCAGGGGACAGCGCCGGCGCCGGGCTGGCTGCGGGTCTGGCGCAACTTGCGCACGACCGCGGCGAGGTGAAGCCTGCCTTTCAGCTGCTGCTGTATCCAATGCTGGACGACCGCACGGTCCTCCGTGAACAGCACGGCGGCCGGGGAGAGTTCGTGTGGACCCCCGGGTCCAACCGGCTGGGGTGGACCACCTACCTCGGCCATCCGCCGGTCCCGGAGCAGGCGCCGGAGTATGCGGCGCCTGCCCGGCGGACGGACCTGCGGGGGCTCGCGCCGGCGTGGATCGGCGTTGGGACGCTAGACCTGTTTTACCTCGAGGACAGGACGTACGCGCAGCGCCTGACGCAGGCGGACGTGCCATGCGAGTTCTTTGAAGTGGAGGGCGGATACCACGCGAGCGAGCTGTTCATGCCCGGCGCCTCGGTGTCGGGGGTTTTCCTAGACCGGAGCAGACAGGCCTTGCGGCGAGGACTGCGTCTGGAGCATCAGAACGGCGGGCCTTCGTCCTGAGGGGATCCGCACGCGTGACTGTCATCCTCAATTACGGCCAGTCCTTTGGGCTGCAGGAAAGCATGCATCATCGGCTGGTCATCCTGTCTTCGGTACGGTAACTGGGCAAGGAGCCAATATGCCCCAGGAATCCGACAGGTCCACCCCCCCTCAACCAACGTCTCAGGAACGGGTCTATGTTCTCCGCATCTGGCGTGAACCCGGCGTCCATGCCAGTGGACTGACCTGGCGAGCCTCCCTGCGGGAAGGGACTCTCGCACAGAGGCGCTACTTTGCCAGCATCGACGACTGCATTGACCATCTGTACAGCGAATTCACCCGCTCATGAGGGCCGTTGTGTTCTGGTGGACCTCAACTCGCACCACACAGCCCCAGGCGTGCTGCTGCACCCAGCATGGTCCGTTGACCAGCGTCCTGGGGCAGGTTGCTCTGGTCTCCGTCCTATTCGGTCACGCGGTCAGGCACGCCGCTGGCCCCATTCCAAAGGAAGTCTCACCATGAACCTGAAGTCTCTGGGATACCGCACAGACCTGATTTTCGCGCGCTTCCGTGGCCGAGTGACTGAGCTGGAAGAGGCCGTCGCTGTCGTGAATCCCCGCAGCCCCGCGCATTATTTCGGCAATCTGCTTATCTTTCACAGGCCACCGCAGCCCGGCGACCTGGCCCATTGGGAGGCGCTGTTCGCGCAGCACGTCGGCCAGCCGCCAGCGACTCCGCATCGCCTGTTCGGTTGGGACGTTCCGGTGACCCAGGCACCTCAGCTGGACGAGTTCCTTGAGGCTGGCTATCAACTGGAAGAGAACATCGTCATGGCGGCGCCACAGCTGCATGCCCCGCCGCGCCCCAACAGCAACGCACAGTACCGGCCGCTGGCAGATGTGGACGAGGAATGGGTGCAGGCCCTGGACAATCAGGTCGCCAGCCGGGAAGACGGACACGACGAGGAACGTTACCGCCGCTTCAAGGAAACGCAACTGCAGGGCCTGCGTGAAATGTGCCGTGCGGGCCAGGGCTTCTGGTACGGCGCTTTTCTGGACGGCCGGCTGGTGGCGGACCTGGGGGTGTTTTCCGATGGCGGTGAACTGCTCCGTTATCAGAGTGTCGGCACCGATCCGGCCCACCGCAGGCAGGGGCTGTGTGCATCGCTGACGTTCTTCGCCGGTGAGCATGCCCGCCAGCACTTCGGTGCCCGTAAGCTGGTAATCGTGGCCGACGACCATGCGAGTGCAAAACGTGTGTACGCATCTGTCGGTTTTGAGACTGTGGAACGTCAGCAACTGCTGCTTTCTAGCAGGACGTAACCCGCCTGCCCTGACCGTGCTGGTTCAGGCGGATCAGTCGTGCCCCTCCGCATAACGGCTCCGAGAAGACACCCTCGAGGTCCGAAGGAGTCGCCTCCTGTCTGGTCCTTGCCTGCGGAATGATCAGTCTCCACCGGAGCAGGTCAGGGTGCTCATCTGGCTGGAATCCCGAGCATCCAACGTCCCAGATCTCGGTCAGCACGCATTCCAGAGAGAATTTGACATTGGTCCATAGGGCTGCGAAGACGGAGCGCCCCATCCAGTAATTCAACCGCGCCGCCGCCCAACAGATCGTTCCCGCACAGAGCCGCCGATCACGCTGTGGTCAGGGGAGCCAGGGTCAACCGTAGGAGGTGCTCCTGACCGTCCGGGCTGGCCAGGGCGCGGTAGCGGCGGTGAAGGTCACGCAGTTCCCGCTGGAGCGCCTTGGCGTCAGCTGGACGCAGGGTCATGGTCGTCGTGTTGTCCCAGATCGCCGGGTACGCTTCCTCCAGCAGCACGTCCAGTAAGCCTCCCGGCCCCGGCACGCGGCCGCCGTCTGGCGGGAAGGGCAGCAGGGTATGGCTGTGCAGTCCACCCTCGTCTCCGGAGGTATACAGCCCGAACCAGCGCGGATCCTCACCCAGTTCGCTCCAGGCGCGGGTCAGCTTGTCCAGCGTCGAGCGCCGCGCGTTGTCAAGAGAATCTTCGTAGAGCGACTGCACGGACGCGGCGTCTGTCGCTGTGAACGGCACAAAGTATTGCCGGGAGGTCGCGCGGTAATGCCGCACAGCGCGTCCGGCCCGGGCCTCTGTGCGTGTGACCTCCAACAGGCCCAGACGCTGGAACTGCCGCACGCGGTAAAGCATGGCGTTTGTCGAGACGCCGACCTCGCGGGCCACGTCCGACACGCGGCGTTCGCGCCAGATGAACGGTTCGAAGAACTGCCGGGTATATGCGTCGGCCAGGACGCGCGCCGCCGCCGGGTCGTCCAGCCGCTGCCACGCTCCCAGGCTAGGTGAATCGGACGGTGTCATGTTCACCAGCATACCGGCCACGCTGCGCTCTATGGGGTCTTTATGTTCCGGTTGCTGAGCGTTCCCGCCTTCTTTCCCCTGTGGCTCGGACAGGTGATCTCGCAGATCGGCGACCGGGCACTGGGCCTGGCGCTGGGGTTCTTCGTGTTCAAGGAAACCGGTTCCGTGACCGCCACGGCGCTGCTGGCGTTGTCGGTGTACCTGCCGGGCCTGCTGTTCGGTTCCTTCGCCGGGGTCCTGACGGACCGCTGGGATCGCCGACGCGTCCTGATCATCAGCCAGATCCTGCAGGGAGCCGTGATGTTGCTCTTGCTGCTGGCCACCCAACCAGGGTGGCTGTGGGTCGCGTACGCCGTGACCTTCGCCGAATTGACCCTGAGCCTGGTCGCCATGCCCGCCGGCGCGGCGCTGCTGCCCTCTCTGGTCGGCGAGGAGCGGCTGGGCCGCGCGAACGCCACCCTGTCGGTCGGCACCACGGTGGCCCGCCTGCTGGGGCCGCCACTGGGGGGCGTGCTGGTGGCCTCGGCGGGAGTGCGCGGCGTGGTGATCTTCGACACCCTGACCTTCCTGGGCGCGGCGCTGTGCTTCATGCGGCTGCCCCGGGTTCCTGTGACACAGTCTGTGTCAGACACGGCTCCGGACACGCTCATCGGTTCGTGGCGAGCACTGGCCACCGAGTGGCGTGCGGGGCTGCACGTGATCCGGCACAACCGCGTCATCCTGGGCCTGCTCGTGGTGCTGGGCCTGACCAGTCTGGGCGGCACCCTGATCGATTCCGCCTATATGCCCTTCGTGCAGGGTGTACTGCACGCAGACGCTGCCCAGGTGGGCCTGCTGAGCACCGTCATGGGGGCCAGCACCCTGCTGGGTGGTGTGATCGCCAGCTGGGCCGTCGGGCGGCTGCCCCTGGCGCGGCTGGCGGCTGGCGGCACCCTGCTGGTGGGCGCGCTGATGCTGCTGATGTATACGCAGACCTCCCTGACAGTCATGTTCGCCGTCACGGCCGTGCTGGGCGTGCCGATGGTGGTCTCAAACGTGGCCACCTCGACGCTGGTGCAACTGGCCACGCCAGACGCGTACCGGGGCCGGGTGTACGGGGCGCTGGGCACCACCACCGCGCTCGCCGGCGTCATCGCCACCGGCGGAGCGGCCCTGATCGGCGCTCAGATCGGCCCGGTACGCCTTCTGACCGTAGCCGGCGGCCTCACCCTGCTGGGCGCTGTGGCGGCCACGGTGTTGCTGCGGCCCCCCAGCGCTCCAGTTGGGGATCGGCACGCCGTGGGCACGCCAGGCGAGGACGCGACCACATGAGGCGGCGTAGTGGCCCAGCCGAGCATGCTCGGCTGGGCCACTACCTCCTGACATGCGTTGTCAGGGCTTCAAGGCCCAGGGCCGCCCCTCCTCCCAGGTCAGGACGGCAGCGTGCAGTTGCCGGCGGGTGTGTTGAGCGTCCCAGGCATGAAAGATCAGGACGTCCTGGCCCTCCAGGGTGGTGGCGCTGGCGTGGCCAGGACCGATCAGCGTTCCGGCGGTCCGCAGCACATTCGCGCCCTCCAGCGGTTCGGTCCAGGGACCGAGTGGGTGATCGGCTACCGCGTGTCCGACGCCGTAGGTTTCGTTGGTCCACGCCCCACCGGAGTACAGCAGGTGAAATTGACCGTTGCGAAAGAGCACGAAAGCACCTTCCAGGGTATGCCAGTCGTACACCTCACCGTACATTGACCGTCCCGCCTGGTAACGTTGCCACTCGCTGCTGGCCCGCAGGATGGTCTGCGATTCGCCCAGCCGGGTCATGTCGTGCAGAGGAGCGACGGCCAGCACAGTGCCGGGGCGCTCACCGCCCAGATCATCACGCGCGAAGAACATCCACCACGTTCCGTCCGGGGCCCGGAAGGGGTGGGGATCGATGGCGAAGGGCTCGTCCGGTGTGAGATTCAGCCCCTGGTCCACGAAAGGACCGAGCGGGTGGGCCGCCGTTGCCACTCGCAGATGATGTCCCTGATCACCGTGACCAACCGAGTAGTACAGGTAAAAGGTATCGCCGTTACGCGCGACCTCCGGGGCCCAGTAATCCAGCCGCTCCGGTTGCAGCGGCTCCAGGACGCCGCCGTGCGAGGTCCAGTCCACCAGGTTCGGCGAGGACAGTACCTCGAAAGCCCGCGTGCCTGTCTCGCCGTTCAGGCCAGTGCCGTAGGCGTAATACGTGTCGCCGTCAAGCAGCACGAAGGGATCGGCAAAATAACCGGCATATAGGGGGCCGGACGGCAGCGAGGGAGAGGGGGGAGGGCGGCTCATGGGGTGGGTGCCCGCTGCGGCGCAAGGGTAGGCCCAGCCACCTGGACCCGGCCGCCGGAGAAGGTCACCGGGTCCAGCCGCAGGCTGCGGTATCCGCCCACCGCGTCCGAGGTGCGGCCCGCAGTCCAGGCGTGGTAAGCCAGCCACGTGCGGCCCGCGCCGTCGGTCACCACTGTCTGGTGGCCGGGCCCGGCCACCTCGCCCTTGCTGACCAGGATTGGATTTTCCGGAGCCTTCTTGTATGGCCCGGTCACGCGCGTTGCCGTCGCGTAACCTACCGCGTACAGGTCACTGTCGTATGGCCCGGCGGAGTACAGCAGGTAATACACGCCGCCTGCGCGGTACAGGGTGGGGGCTTCAATGACGTTGCCCTCCCACAGCTGGAAGTTCTGGATCAGGGTGCTGGCCTTTCCAGTCAGCTTCAGGCCGTCTGGACTGAGCGGCTGAAGGTAGAGGTTCGTGGCCTGGTTGCAGCAGTTGCCGTCGTTCTTCCACAGCAGGTAGCGTTTGCCGTCCGCATCCTTGAAAGGGCTGGCGTCGATGCTGCCGCCCTCAGCAAGCTGGCAGACCAGCGGCTTGCCGGAGGTGTCCCTGAACGGTCCCGCCGGCGAGGCCGCCGTCGCCACGCCGATGCACTGGCGGCCGCTGGCGTCGTCCTGGGCAGTGAAGTACAGCGCAAAGGTCTTGCCGATCTGAGTGACTTCGGGGGCCCAGGTCCGTCCGCCCCTGGTCCACTCGGGCAGCACCGGCATAGCGTCGCCGGCGGCCTCCCAGTGCACCAGATCCCGGCTGACCGCGTGCGGCACGTTGGCATTCGAGCTGTTGGTGGAATAGGCGTGGTAGACATTGCCGACGCGCAACAGGCCTGGATCGGGGAAGTTCTCGTCGAGGACTGGATTTCGGAAGGTGGCGGTGGGGGCCGGCGCGGGGCGGGCCGTCGCCGGGCCGCTCCCGCCCGCCAGCGTGGAACTGGAGAGCAGAGCGCCGGTCAGGCCCAGGCCCAGCAGCAGTGGAAAACGCGACATGGTTACTCCTTGAGACCGGTGGTGGACAGGCCCGATTCCAGAAAGCGCTGCGCCAGCAGGTAGGCGATCAGCGCGGGAACTGCCGCGAGGGTGGTGGCGGCCATCAACTTGCCGTACTCGGTCACGTAACGCTGCGAGAAGGTGGTGATGCCCACCGGCAACGTCATCTTGTCTACGTCCGTGACGGTGAACAGCGGCCACAGGAAGTTGTTCCACGATCCCATGAAGGCAAACACCGCCAGCGTCGCCAGAGAGGGAATACTCAGGGGCAAAATGATTCGCCACAGGATCTGCAGGCTGTTCGCGCCGTCGAGCCGCGCAGCCTCCTCCAGCTCGCGCGGAATGCCCATGAAGAACTGGCGCAGCAGGAACACGCCGAACACCCCACTCAGCCCCGGCCAGATCAGCGCGTGGTACGAGTTGATCCAGTTGAAATTGAGCATCATGATGTAGGTGGGAATCAGGGTCACGATGCCGGGGATCATCAGGCTGGACAGGATGAACCAGAACCAGGCGTTGCGCCCCGGGAAACGCATGCGCGCCAGCGGGTAGGCGGTCAGCGCACACAGCGCGACGTGCAACACGGTAAAGGCCAGGGCCACATACAGTGAATTGCCGGTCCAGCGCAGGATGTTGCCGTCCGGCGAGGTCAGCACCTCACGGTAATTGTCCAGGGTGGGCCGGCTGGGAATCCACTGTACCGGCAGTGAGATGGCGTCGGCCTCGGTCTTGAATGAGGTGGAGATCATCCAGTAGACCGGGGCCAGGAAGATGATCGCCAGCACGCACAGCAGCAGAAAGCGTGGGAGATCGCGCGGCATCCGGCGACGGCGCACACGGCGGACGGGGGCAGTCGTGGTCATCCCTCGTCCCCCTTCACGTCACGCGCCATCAGGCCGAACTGCGCGGCCGTGAAGATGAGCATGATCAGCCCGAAAGCGAAGCCCATGGCCGCGGCGCTGGAATACTGCGCGTTGGTGAAGCCTTCCTCGGTGATGTACTGGATCACGCTCTGTGTCGAGCGGCTCGGTCCGCCGTTGGTGATCAGCAGCGATTGTCCGAACAGTTGAAACGACGCCAGTGCCGTGGTGACGAACACGAACAGCGTGACCGGGGCCAGCAGAGGTATGGTAATGAACCGCAGGCTCTGCCACGGTGTGGCCCCATCCAGGGAGGCGGCCTCATACAGGCTGACGGGCACGTTGCCCAGCGCTGCTAAGTACAGCGTCATGTTGAAGCCCACGGTCCACCACACCGTTCCGACCACGATGGGCACCCAGGCCAACCCCTCGGTGGACAGCCAGGGAATCGGCGGGGCACTCGCCAGCACCATGCGTGCAGCATTGACCAGCCCGATCTGGTTGTCGAACATCCAGCGCCACAAAATACCCATCACCGAGACAGTCAGGATGCCCGGCATGAAGAACACAGCCCGGAAGAAGGTACGCCCGAAGATGGGCCGGTGCAGCAGCAGCGCCAGCCCCAGCGCGGCGATCAGCAACAGCGGCACGCTCACGATGGTGAAGAAGGTGGTGTTCCACAAGGTCTTCCAGAAGAAGTCGGCCTGTGGCGTGCCCGGTGTGAACAGGTTGCGGTAGAACTCGGATCCCACGAACGTTTTGACCGGATTGAGCAGATCCCAGCGGTGCAGGCTGATGTACAGCCCGTAACCGATGGGATACACAGTGAACAGGAAGAACAGCACCGCGTGGGGCAGCAGGTACAGGTACGGTTCCAGCGGGACGCGGCGGCGCGGAGTGGGAGCGGGGGCCGTGGTGGTCCGGGCGGGCGCCTGGGTGATGGTCATGGACGGGACACCTCTCGCGGGGGTGAGAGACCGACGAAGACAGCGGCCCGGCCCACCTTGCCTCCGGTGTCAGAGGGAAAGGGGCCGGGCCGCCGCTTGCCTTACTGGGCCGGCATTACTGGAAGTTCTTGCGGGCCTGCTCGATCTGCTTGTTGGACTCCTTCACGCCGTCGTTCAGGGCCTGCGAGACGGTCTTCTTGCCCAGGTAAGCGGCTTCCCATGCCTGATCGAATGGTGCCATCACCTGACCCACCCACGGGTAGCCGCTGGTGGCGTACACGCTGTCCAGGCGGTCAAAGATGCCGCTGATGGGTGCCTTTTCGAAAGTGGCATTCTTGGCGACGGCGGCCTGGGTGGGGAGGCTGCCGGTGCTGGTCCAGGTCAGGTTCTGCGCGGGCTGGCTCAGCCAAGCCATAAAGTCCAACGCAGCCTTGCGTTTATTGGCGTCGTAGCTGGAAGGCTGTTTGGGCAGGGTCAGGTGGCTGGATCCGCCCCAGGCCGCGTCCTTGACCGTTCCGCCCACGCGTGGCATGAAGGTCACGCCAAAGTTCATCTTCTGGCTCTCGAAACGGTCCAGGTACCACTGACCGCTGGGGAAGAAGCAGACCTTGCCCTGGCTGAAGGCGGCCAGTTCGGCTTCCTCGGTGCTGTTGGGACGCGCCACATGCTGCTTCTGCACCAGATCGACCAGGAACTGGACGGCGCTGATGGCCTGCGGCGAGTTGAAGGCCGCGTTCTGGTCCTTGTTCACCATCTGACCACCGTTCTGAAGGATGGCCGCGTAGGCGGCCCGGGCGCCCACCCAGTTGTTGTACAGGCTGATTCCCCAGGTGTCCAGGTTTTTGGGATCAAAGCCCGTCTGGCCCGCCTTCTTGCCGCTCTTGTCCACCGTGCAGGCCAGGGACGCCTTCAGGAGCTCATCGCGCGTGCGGGGCGGCTTGTTGGGGTCCAGCCCAGCCTTCTTCATCAGGTCTTTGTTGTAGAACATCACGTAGGCGACGCTGGAAATCGGCACCCCGTACGCCTGATCCTTGTAATCCGCCGTGGCGAACAGCGGCCCGAAGAACTTGGACTTGTCGATGCCCGCCCCCTTCAGCTCGGCAGGGGTCAGTGGCGAGACTGCGCCGCGCGCCACGAAACCAGTGATCTGGTCCTCATTGATTACCACCACGTCGGGGGCCTTGCCCGAGGCAACCAGGGCCGGGAGCTGCTGCCAAGTGGTGCCCCATGGCTGGGCCTGGGCCCGCACCTGAACGTTGGGGTGGCTGTCGTTGTACTTCTTGATCAGCCCTTCCATCACGGGCCGGTCCGGACCGGTAAACCCGTGCAAGAAGGTCAGGTTGACCTTGGGACCGGTGTAGCCCTGGGCGTTGGCCGGACCAGAGGAGACGGCGAAGGTGACGGCGGCGGTCAGCAGGACCAGACGGGACAGTGGTGTGCTCATTGGATCAAACCTCCAGTAAGTGGAAATCAAAGTCGGGAAGCCGGGCTTCCGAGACCGTAATGTCCTGAACGGTGTTGCGCGGTGGCAGCCTGAGAAACTTGCGTTGTGTGCAGCTCTCAAAGTACCTCACCACAAAATAGCCGTCAATCTTTTGATAACAGTTGAGGATAAGTGTAGTTTTCACTTTTCTTGCCATGTTCCTTGAGTTGCTCTAAATGTTTGCACCCCTCATTGACTTTTGAGGCCCGCAAGGTGCAGCCACACCGTTTGAGCAGATGTTTTCCCTGGGATGATCGAGCGTGGGGACCAGCCGCCTCTTGCGCTCACGTCATCCTCGGGAGACCGACGGACATTCTCCGGCTCCGCATCGCTCTTCAGGGCCTGCTCATGACACCTTGGCCCACCGCACCCGGCTTGCCTACGTCTAATCACCTCTAACAGAGTTTGTCTATCGTAAGGGTGAAAGAGATTGGGAAGAAACCATTCCTTAGCCTGAGCTGTTCCGCCCTGTCCTGCACGCCCGTCCTGTTGTCCTGCCTTGGAGATTCCATGAACACCCCATCCCCCCATCCCCGGCCTCAGCTCCAGCGCCCAACCTGGCGCAGCCTCGACGGCGAGTGGCAGTTCGCCTACGACGACATGGCCCGCTGGCAGCAGCCGGCAGACGTGACCTTCGACCGGACCATCATGGTGCCCTACGCCCCGGAGAGCGCCCTGAGTGGGATCCACGACAGTGGATTTCATCCGGTGGCCTGGTATGCCCGTGAGATTTCAGTGGATCGCCAGGAAGTGGCGGGACGGGTGCTGGTGCATTTCGGAGCGATTGACTATGCCGCGCAGGTGTGGGCGGGTGGCCGTCTGGTCGGGCAGCATGAGGGCGGTCACACCCCCTTTACCGTGGACATCACTGAAGCGCTTGGCGACGGCGATACCGTTCAACTGGTGGTGAGGGCTGAGGACGATCCACATGAGCTGGCACAGCCACGCGGTAAACAGGACTGGAAGGCTAACCCGCACATCATCTGGTATCCGCGCACCACCGGGATCTGGCAGAGTGTCTGGCTCGAATGGGTGCCGGAAACCCGGGTGGAGTTCCTGCGATGGACACCCTGGCTGGACCACTGGGAGCTGGGACTGGAAGTGCAGCTGACCGGTCCAATGGCTGCTGGACTGCGGGTGCGCGTGCGTTTGCACGCCCAGGGGCGTGAACTCGTCGAGGACACCTACAAGCTCACCAACCGTAATGTCAGCCGCCGCATCGCCATTCCTGATCCTGGGATTGATGACGCCCGCAACGAACTGCTGTGGAGTCCGGAACATCCCCAGCTCATCCAGGCGACCATCGAGGTGATGGACGGCGAACGGGTTGTGGATCAGGTGCAGAGCTACACGGCGCTGCGCTCGGTGACCTCTGACGGACAGCGCTTCTTGCTCAATGGCAATGCCTACACCCTCAAGATGGTCCTGGATCAGGGGTACTGGCCGCAGGGACTGATGACGGCGACCGATGAGGAATTGCGCCGCGACGTGGAATTGACCAAGCGGCTGGGCTTTAACGGGGCCCGGAAGCACCAGAAGGTTGAGAACCCCCGCTGGCTGTACTGGTGCGACGTTTTGGGGCTGCTGGTCTGGGAAGAGATGCCCAGCTCGTACCGCTTTACCCCGGAGGGGGTCGAGCGCCTGACCCGCGAGTGGATGGAAGTGATCCGCCGCGACGTCTCGCATCCGTGCATCGTGGCGTGGGTGCCCTTCAACGAGAGCTGGGGCGTGCCGGACCTGCCGACCAACCCGGCACAGCGCGACTACGTCCGGGCGTTGTATCACCTGACCCGGACCCTGGACCCGAGCCGACTGGTGATCGGCAACGATGGCTGGGAACATGTGGCCACTGACCTGCTGGGCATTCACGACTACGCCCATGATCCTGCCGTGCTGACCCGGCGATACGGAAGCCCGGAGGCCCTGTCTCGTCTGCTGACCCAGCCTTTTGGCCGCCGCCTGCTGCTGGATGACTTCAGCGCCGAGGGCAAACCGGCCATCCTCAGCGAATTTGGGGGCATCGCCTACAGCTTGGAAGACGAGCGGGGCTGGGGCTACCACCGGGCAGGCGACAGCACGGCGTTTCTGGAACTGTACGAGGGGCTGCTCGCGGCCGTCCATGAGTGCGACGCTCTGGCCGGCTTTTGCTACACCCAGCTGACCGACACTTTTCAGGAAAAAAATGGCATCCTGACCGAGAACCGCGAGCCGAAGGCTGACCTTGCACGTCTGGCGCTGGCGACCCGAGGGCCGCGTCATGCCTGGGACATCGACCTGGATCCCGACCCACACCCGCTGGGTTACACGGATCGCTGGCGGGAGCGGGAAGCGCAGGCGAGGCCGGAGGACCTCCACGCTTTGAAGTAAGCAGAGGGGGCCCGGACACGCAGTCCGGGCCCCTTTTGTTGCCCAACCCCTTCAGCCAGGAGAGGAGCGGCGTGAGGGAATTCTCGGCAGACAGGGCCTGCCGGAGGTTTACAGGGCGCTCCAGTGATGCTCGGGCAGGCCATACTGTTCGCGTAAAGCCTGCGCCGCCGCGTGATGCGTCCCGCCCACCTGTTCCCTCAGTCGCTTGGCCCAGAGATCGTGCAACTGGGCCTGCCACGCGACGTTCGGCGCGCGCTCAAGCTGACCCTGCGCCTCGGTGAGGTAGGGAACGGCGTCGTCACCCCTTTCAAGCATGAGCAGGATGGCCGCTTCCTCCAGGGCGCGCATGGCGTTCAGGTGTGTGGGGAAGGGGCGGCCGTCCCTCGCACGCGCGATCTCTGCCCAGGCCTCCTCGGGCCGTCCGGCAAGTCGCAACGTCTTGGCGTGGAGGACCGGAAATGAGCCTAGGAGCGCATTGTGCTGGGTCGTGTGGTCCCGGTGGGCCTGCTGATACAGCGCTCCGGCGAGGCCAAGGTCGCCTGACGTCTGCGCCACTATGATCTGCGCGTTGAGCAGCGCCACGCGCTCGCCGTGGTTGGCGTCGAGGCGACCCAGATGGGCCGCGCCGCGCGCCACCACCTCGCGCGCGGCCGCGACCTCGCCGAGCTCGCACAACACCCGTGCGAGCTTGCCGAGGCTCGACCCGGCCCGCAAGACGTCATTGCGCCTGAGATGCAGCCCCTCTGCCCGTTCCAGGTGAAAACTCGCCTCGCAGGGCGCGGTGGCGGTCAGTGCGAGCCCCAGACCCTCCTGCGCTTTGGCCTGCCACTCCAGCGACGCTGCCCGTTCGCCCAGGTCCGCCAGCCGCCTGAGGTGAACGAGCGTCTCCTCCCGCTGTCCGCGAATGTACGCCATCAGTGCCAGCCCCTCGGTGAGCTGTGCCTCCACCAGCCAGGCCTCAGGCCCCACCTCCGCGGCGCGCAGGGCAGCGAGCCCCGCGCGCACGACCGGTTCGATGCGGGAGACGTCCATGGTCCCCTCGGTGGCGCGGTACTCCTGCATAAAGGCGGTTGCACGCTCCAGCGGCGTGACCGCCCGCTGGTGTAATGCCTGCACCACATCCGCGTGCCGGGGATCGTCCATGTTGGCGAGGACCTCGGCCCGCAGCGCGAGGGCACCGAAGGCGGCGGCAGGGTCGGGTGCGGTGAGCCGTTCGGCAGCCTCAGCGAAGAACCGCTGGGCCTCTTCCAGCCGTGCGGACCGCCAGGCCACGTGTCCGGCCTGGATGAGCCACGGGGCAGCCTCGGCCGGCTGTCCACCGGCGAGCCAGTGCCCGGCCACCCGGGCCGGAGAGACCCCGGCCGACGCGCCCAGCGCGCGGGCGGCCGCCCGGTGGAGCAAGCGGCGCACTCCCTCGGGCGTCTCCTGGCGCAGGATCTCGGCGATGAGATCGTGACTGAAACGCTCGCCGACCACAATCTGAGCCTCCTCCAGTTCTTCCCAGGCAGTGACGACCTCCAGCAGGGGGGCGCGCAGCACCTCTGCCACGCGTTCAAGGTCGAAGTCACTCTGGAGGACCGCTGCCGCCCGCGCGGCATGCAGGGCGGGGACCGAGAGGCCTGAGAGGCGCCTGGAGATGATGCTTGAAACCTTCCCAGCCACCGGCAGAGGCTGCCCGGCGTCGAGAGGTCCCTGCTCGATCATGTGCTTGACCGTTTCCAACACGAACAGCGGGTTGCCCCCGGTGAAGCGGGCGAGTTCCCCCCCACGCTCCCCCAGGCCGGGCAGGTCGAGGCTCACGGCGAGTTCACGCACGTCCGCATCCCCCAGGGGGGCAACGTCAATCCACACCGATTGACCGGCGGCCACGAACCGCCCGAATAGGGCGCGCGCGCTTTGGTCCAGTTCCTCGGCGCGGAACGTCCCAATAAAGTGTGGAAGTCCCCCTGGCTGGCCGAGCGGGAAGTGGTTCGCCAACATTGCCATGCCCATCTCAGAGGTCGCGGAATCGACGTCATGCAGATCCTCGAACACGCTCACCACCGCGCCCTGCAGTTGGATGGCCACGCCCGACATGAGATGAATCGCCTCAATCATGCGGGGGTCGGCGTGGCCGCCGCCGAGGTCCGCTCTGGTCTCGGGCAGCAGTGGGGCAAGGGCGGGCATGACCCAGGCTGGAAGCTCGAAATCCGCCGGCAGCAGGTCCAGCACGCGGCGCAACATGCGCGCAGTGGTCGTGAAAGGTGCGGCGCGGTCACCCGGCCTGCCCTCCAGACGAAAGGCCGCGCCCTTGCTCGCCACGAAGTCGTGCATCAACCGCGACTTGCCTGATCCGGCTGGGCCGACGAGCAGGATGGACTGCCCGTTTGCCCATGCCTGCTCCATCCGGGCCCACTGGGCCGCCCGTCCTACCAGCACTGGCGGCCTCAGGACGGACAGCGGGATGCGGGGCGCAGCGGGTACGGGCGGCGCTTCAACCGCGCCCCGGTCAATGAGCTGGGCAAGGTCCTGGGTTTCGGGCAGTGGCTCCACGCCCAGTTCGCGTTCCAGCACGTCCCGGCAACGGTGGTATGCCTTGAGGGCCGCCGGACGGTCGCCGGCGAGATACAGCAGCCGCATCAGGCGGCGGTGCGCGTCTTCAGACAGGGGATCAAGGTCCACAAGGGCGCGGGCGAGACGCAGGGCGCCCACAAGATCGCCTTCGGCCTCGGCGTGGGTCGCGGCATCCGCCAGCCGCTCGGCCCGCGCGAGGTCGATACGCTCACGCCACGCCAGCAGCCACTCGGCGAGGTCAGGTTGGTCATCGAATGAGAGGCCGTCCAGCAATACGCCGGGGGGCACGGCTTCGGGCGCGGGGAGAGCCCCCCCCATGACTCCCCAGGCTGCCACGTCCGATTCCAGAACGCTGCCCAGCGCGACCGTCTCTCCCGCGTGGACGAGATCAGGATGATGGCTTTTCGCCACCCGGCGCAGCAGGTGGACGAGATTGTTGCGGGCCCCTGACTCGGGGGTGTCTGGCCACAGCAGGCCCGCCAGGCGAGAGCGAGACGTCGGCCCCTCCAACGCGAGATAGGTCAGGAGGGCGAGCGTCCGCTGTTCACAGCGCACGGCCTGCCCGGAGGGACCGAGGAGACGCGGTTTGCCGAAGGCCGCCAGGTGCCAGGCTGCGCTGTTCATGGGACCTTAAGATACCAGAAGGGCCTCGTTGAGGATCAGACTGGGGGGAGCCTGAGACTCAATCGTTCTTTCCCGATGGTATCGACTTGAAGTCCTCAGGGTGCCCGGCGGTTCGCCGCAGGCAGAAGCAGTCCACTCACGCTTCGGAAATTGCTGGACGAGGTTGCCAGAAGCTGACGTCCAAAACATTTGGCAAGGCGAGCAGCCCTCGCGGAGCTTCGTCCGGAAGGTGCGGCCTGTGATTATCTGCTGTCTTAGTCATGGGCATTCGTGCAGAAGGAAAAATAGGCGGGGTGGAGTGACTGAACAGCGCCGTTCTGTATAAAATATGAAACAGATGGCTGTCCTTATTAGTAGACTCATATAAAGTGACGAAGAAAATTTGAGAACACTGCCAAAATATATAACATTGCACTATCTCACTGAGTTATTGGTAAAATATAAATCTCTCCGCTGCTCTCATAAGCTAAATCGCCTTCTGGTGAGACAATGAAGCCATCCAAATCATTATTTACACCGAGGGCGGAAGGAAAAGGCAAGCTTACCAATTCCTCCCCATCGGAGACTAACAATTCGACGCCCTTTATAGAAGGATCATTATTAATCAAGAATACTGAGTCGCCGAAAGAATAAAGCTGTCCAGAGTTATAATACTTGTTGAAAGATTTTACTGAGCCGTCCATGGGATTGAGAATGTTTAAAGTGTTAGCCCACGAGTCCAGATACCAGATCTTGCCGTCATCGGTGGGAGCGATATTCAGAGCCAGATTGGCGCGCTCCTTGCCAATACTGAATTTGCGGGTCGTGAAGGTGGTGGGATCAAACCGGACCAGCGCAGGTGAGGTGTAATTTTCAGTGGTCCAAAGTGCACCGTCTGGAGCCACTTTCAAAGCAAAGAGAGTATTGCCTGGAGCGGTGATAGGCGTTAATTTCAAAACGTTGCTCGCTGGGTCATACACGCCAATCGACCAAGCCTGGGCTTCGGGCTGATAGTCCGGACGGAACAGAAAGGCTATCCGGCCATCGGGGAGGGATACCACGTTGATTATCCTTCCGTTTCTCTCGCCGACTTCGATCTGCGTTCTGGTCCCACTCACTGGGTCAAAGCCAAGCAAATACGCCACCGTGCTGAAATGAGAGATCCCCAACCAGATTTTCCCAGACGCTACGGCCAGCCCATAGTCATAGTAATCAGCATTCCCCCGTTCCAGGCCCAAATCATGGGTCTGTGTCTTGCCGTCGCGGGCACTGACCCCAACAAGCGTGGAATTAGCGTTAGATCCATTGCTGCCCGCTACCCAGTACACTCCGTCAACGAACGCGCTGGGACCGGCGGGAAACCGACAGGTGGGATAAGGACAATCGAGCGCCCCGCTAGGCAGCGTGGACACGCGGTAAACGAAGGCGAAGGCGTCCTCCCGCTGGCTGATAGTGCCGCCCGTGACACGGATGGGCAATTTGAGCAGTCCGGCTGCCGTGCCGAGCTTGACAGTGATTTTCAACTCGGTAGCGCCCCCCACCGTGGCTGTGACCGGCTGGGCGCTGACCCCTACTGGAGCGTCCACCAGCTCAGCGGTGACATTCCCTGAGAAGCCGTTTTGCGGGGTCACGGTCACCCGAATTACGGCGTTGTCACCGCTCCGCAGGGCGTTCTCTGGACTAATAATCCCCACTTTGAAGCTGGCCTTGGGCTGTTCGACAGGTTTGTCGCCATCAGCAGGGGGAATGACAGGAGACATAGTCCCTCCACCGCATGCGGAAAGGAGAAGCATGGAGGACAGGGCAAAAGCGGAGAGCAAACGATGAGCACGCGGGTTCATGTAATGTTTAGAGTATCAGTCAAAAATCACACAGCAAGCACATTTGCTGAACAGTCAAACCGGATCAATATGTATCCTTTTTCTCATATTAAGAGCTGTGGGAGTTACTCCATGGGCCTGAATCCCAGATGGAAGTGCGGCTCAAAGGTAATCAGCAACTAAAAGGATTCCCTGAGAATTTTCCAGATGATTCTGGGAGCCTAACCTCTTCAGGTTGCTGGGCTTTGACTGAGCGAACCCCATAAGGCCATCGTTCTTCCCTGGGCGTCATGGCCTCCGCTTTGCAGCTGTACTACTGTCAGCCAGCGAGATGTTGGGTAAGCACGCTATGATCTAGAGGCGGCCAAGGCCTGTGTAGTGTGCTGTCAGAAACGTCGCAGCAGGCGGCCCGAACGTCAGGCCGCCTGCTCAATGATCGTTCCTTTCTCAGACTCAGTTGCCAGCACCAGGCTCAGTCAGGTCAGAGTGTGTCTGATTTTGTTTCTCTAGCCTGTCGCTGCCGGGCCATTTGTAATGATGCAAAGCAGTAGGAGCCTCGCAGAGCAAGACTCCGTGCCCATCGGTAGTTCAGGGATTGCTGAGGAAAAGTTCGAGGGTCTCGCCGTAGTGGGTGTCATGGGTAAATGCGGCGCGCACGCTGGTCGAGGCTTCCTTCTGGCTACGCGAACTCAACAGCAGCTGCTGCCTGACTCCGTTCAGCACCTGGGTGGCGCTGACCCGATAGCCGCCCAATGGCACGTTCTGGACGCCAGATCCAAAAACGAACTTCCGTGTGAATGGTGCGGTGGTGCCCGCTGCATTCGGCCCGTCGGGGGTGAAGGTGAACTCCAGCGAGTCGTAATCGAGTTCGACATTGCTGTGTGCGATGGAGGTGTAGACCTTGCCGGAGGGTGCGTCGCTGGCCTTGTAGGTGAAGTTGCGCACGGCGCCGAGGGAGCCGTCGAAGGCGGTGTCGTCGTCGGGCGAGAGGCGCACTTCGACGGGCTCTCCACCGAAGCTCTGCCGCAGATAAGCGCCTGCCGCCCAGGTGCCGGGCTGATGGGCCAGGGCAATACGGTAGCGGCCCTGGGCGTCGGTGGTGCCCAGGGCATTCATGTTGTAGTAGGCGGTGTGGTCGGCGAACACCTGGACGCCCGCAATGGGCTTGCCCTTTTCGTCGCGCACCATACCCGTCATGACGTAGGGTCCGGCTTTGCCAGCGGCGTTGGCCGTCGTGCCTGTGACGAGGGAGACCCGCGTCATGCTCATGGTGTTGTCCTTTGAGGCGGTGTGGACCTGGTACGTTCCGCTCAGGGTATTGCCCCCCAGCTTGAGGTTGACCGTGGCGGTCTTCCCATCCACCCATTTGAAGGTATACGTGACGATGTTCTTCTTGGTGTCGAAGGTGCCTGTGAGTGGGAAATCCATCTTCGCGAAATGAGTGACGCCCGTGACCTTGTTGCCTTTGAGGGTGAGGGTCGCTTCAAGGGGGTAGAACCCGTCTAAAAGACCCTGCCAGGAGCCGCTGATAGGGTCGGCGGAAGTGGCAGTGGCGACGGGCTGAATGAGAAGAGCGAGGGCCAGCAGTCGGACGTACATCATGGTGTCTCCCTTTGCGCACGCTGGTGCGCTTTGACTGGCCAGAGCATGCGGGCGACAGGATGATGACCCGATGGTGCCCACGGGGACACAGCGAGCGGCGGCCCCTTGAAAGCAGAAGATGGGTTCCGCCCTGCTCAAGGGACCCCGCGTCCCAGTGAGGGCGGTCATTTGTTTTGAGCAACGAAAGCCAGGCCGTTGCGTTACAGCGGGGAAGCTTTCTTCGCAGATTGAAAACTTCCGGGCGACCCAATTGACGGGTCGTCGCACCGGAGAGACGGAGCAGCGAGCGCACAGGTTCAACACAGGTCAGCTGGTGCGGGCAGTCACCTCCGCCCTTGGCGGTTTGTCAGCAGCACCATCCGCTCATCATCCGTACCCACCTACGCTCCAGTCATTGAAAGCGGCGCACCTACGGCCGCCCAGGAGGAACGACATGAAGAACGCGAAACTGCTGCTGCTTGCCCTGGCCGTCACCACCCTGTCCGCCTGCGGTGGTGGGGCCACTCCCTCCCAGCCCGGCCCGACACCGCCCGGCCAGGAACAGCCCGGCCCCACGCCAGCGCCGCAGCCTGCTCCCGGCGCTTACACGGTGACCGGCCGCATCTTAACCGAGGCCGGTCAGCCGCTCGCCGGCGTGCAGGTGACGGCCTCGCACACGGTGTCCTACACCTACGGCTCGGGCGTCACCGATGCGCAGGGCCGCTACCGTATTGCCCTGGCCCAACAACTGGGCTCCTGGAACGTGTCGGCCACCATGACCCTGACCTTCGGCGGCGAGGACTTCGAGGTGCGTCTGGCCCCTGAGGATGACAACCCCTTTGCCGGAGCGCACGGCGCCGTGCGCGACTTCGTGTATCGAGCGAAGGATGCGCCCAAGGGCAAGGTGTTCGACTACATCGACAACTCGAACGTGGAGATCGACTACAACACAATGGAGGTCACGTTTACGCCGGACGGCCCCAACTCGGCTCACAGCACGGCGCCCTTCATGGTGAAGTACCCCTTCGGCTACGGCCTGCCAGATATCCCGCTGGGGCAGTACAAGGTCACGGCCACCCATGTCCGCAACGGGGTCAAGGAGCAGCTCCTGATCGCCACGCGCGACAACCCGAACTATCTTCCGCAGGCCGTAGCCCGCTTCCTGAACGACAGCCATTACGGCCCCAACATGGAACTGTTCTGGAAAAATCCGTAGTTCCGGGAGCTGTTCTCACCTCCAGAGACGCCGGGCCAGACCGCCGATGCACTGTCGGCCCCTGTTAAAGATGCTGTCCTGATCCAGGATAACCAAGACCGCTCCGGCATCACGATGGCGCCATCTATCAAGAACCCGGAATGTCCTGACGGTTTAACTGTCACGCCGTTCCAGAGCCCTCGGATCATCGCACCTTGGGGTGGGCCGTTCCCACGTCATCCGATACCTGCTGCGCCCTGGGGACCACCATGAAGCGTTCCCCTTCCCCCGATCTTGACCGCCCTTATCCTGACGCTCGGCGCCTGCGGAGGTGCCAGCTCCTCCACGCCCGCGCCGCGTCCCGGCCCCTCAGTGCCCGGTGGGGTCACCTCGCCCGTGGTGGGCGCCCTGACCGGCCGGGTGCTCAACGGCGAGCCGAGGCCCATACCTAACATGGAAGTCCGGGCCATCCACGAGGCCACCGCGTTCACGATAGGCACGATGACCGATGCCCAGGGCAACTGTTCCGTCGCCCTGCCCGCTCGCCCCGGCCCACGGCGGACTGAGGCAATCATGCGAGTCAGCGAGGGCGGTGATTTGCTCGACGTACCCACCGAACCCAAGACATCACGCCGTTTACCTCGGCCCGGGGGACCGCTCGGGACTTCGTGTATCTGAATGGCACCAACCTCTACGGTCGGTGGACGTGAGCGACGTGCATTCCGCTGTAGACCTTGACGCTGGCCTGGAATTGACTCTGATCCCCGTGTATCCCAACGTCCTGGGTGAAACGGCGATGCTCACGGTTCAGCCTCTCAAGTCACCAGTGGAATCGACAAAGATTCCGCTGGGGCTCTACCGGGTCACCCCCGTACAGACCTTTAACGGCGAGCGGCAACGGATGCTGATCAGCACCAGTCACCAGCCTGAGCCCGTCTTAGCCGCGGCGGTGGGGTTCTGCTTCCTGAACCGGGGCGACAAACTGATGGAACTTCGCCTGTTGAATCCCTGATCCACTGGCTTTCCCCCTTTCCCTGGCACTGTGGGCCCGCGCGCCCCGGTGCCAGTCGGCTTGTTCCGCCCTCCCGGCACCCCATCATCTCCCCATCATTCCCCCTCCGTCACTCTGCGCCTATGAACAGATTGAACCGCTTGTTCCCCCTTGCTGTCGCCTTGCTCGCTTCGCCCGCCCTGGCTGCCGGGGGCTGGGTATCCCTCAGCGACCAGACCATCCTCGGGCCGGAAGCCGGGATGCGCGCCCAGGTCGCCAAACTTCGCACCGAGGCCTGCCAGCCCACCGTGCGCGACTACAAGACGCCCGGCCTGGCACCCGTCGGCGGCTTAGACATCGACGAGGTGATCCGGTCCTTGGAAAAGATGCTCGCCACCTTCAAGCCCGGCGACCCGGCTCGTGCGGGGCTGGAACACTCGCTGAAGATGGCGCGCGAGCAGAAGGAAAATGGCACCAAGGTGCTGCCCCTGCCGGTGCGCCGCGAGAAAGGTGCCATGACCTTCGAAACGGCCCTCAGGACGGCGGAGACGTTGGTGGGCGCCAGGGGCAGAAAAGCGACGGGCGGCTCGTCGTCGGATGTGGTGGCGGCCCTGGCAGCAGAGAGTCCCCGCGCAGCCCTTGCCCTCCTGCTGGCCGGTCACCGCGCGAAGCCCAAAGACGCCATGACGCTGGTCAATCTTGCAGGCGTGCTGACTCTTGCGGGCCTGCCCCGTGAGGCCATCGCGGTGCTCGACCGGGCGGCGGAACTGGGCGGGAAGCTGCCCACGCCAGGGGGTGTGCCCGGGCAAGCCATTGCGCTGACCAACCGGGGGCATGCTTTCCTGGGACTGGGGCGCTGGAGCGAGGCGCAGGCCCCGCTGAAACAGGCCCTCTCGCTTGCCCCAGATCTCTCCGAGGCGCGCATGAACCTGTCCAAGGCCCTGCTGTGCAACGGCGACGTGAACGGCGCGACGAGGGAACTGCGGGTGGCACTGCGCCGCACCATTGCGCCCGAGAACAGCGACCTGATCCTCAAGGAAAAGACACCAGGACGCCACGGCGACGGGGTAGGGCCGCGCGAGCAGTCTCCAACCCGCCGTCCGTCGGCCTCGCTGTTCGACCTATCGCGCGGTGCCACCTTTGATCTGCCACAGCTCAAGCTGCCCAGAACCCGCCGCGAGGCCATCGTGATGCATTCGCAGTATGAGGCCCTCGAGCAGCAGGGACACGCGATTTTGCGCGCTCTGGGCGTCCGGGCCAGCGCTGTCAACCTCTCGCAGGTGCTCGACCCAGGCGAGATGCGCTGGTTCAAGCTGGTCAACGGTGCCATCACCACGTCCATCTTCGAGCCGGAAGTCTGGCCCGCGCATAAGGCGGCCTACGACGCCCACTACGCGCTCGACAAGGCGCGGCGTCCACTGGCCGATCAGCGCAACAAGACCATAGAGGCGGGCATGGCGCGCCTGGCTTCGGTGCCGCACACCTGCGCGGACGTGGACACGGTATACGACGATGCTTACCAGACCTATATGGACGCCCTACGGCCCTACCTCAAGGGGCAGGAACAGGCGATGGCGCGCTACGTCTCGGCGCGCGTCAAGTTCGAAACCGCGCTCGCCGCCAACCTGCCTGATCCGGCGGTACGCGCCTCCAAGCGGGCGCAGATCGAGGCGTCGGCCAAGGCCATGTTCTACGGCCCGGTCGTGTACGGAGGGGTCTTCTTCAGCGAAGTGCCGAGTCTGTTCTGCACCGAACAGACTCTGCCGGGCGTCCCGCTCGACCTCGCCGAATTGCCCACTCTCGACGCCGATCCCTGTGGAGGGATGTTCTCTGGAGCCAAGGTGAAGTCCAAGGTGCCCTCACCCGCCCTCAAGGCGCAGGGATTGGGCCTGAGCTTTTCACTGAGCTGCAAGAAAGTCGACATCGAACTGTCCACCTCATCCCTGATGGGCACCGATTGGCTGGGCGGATTCGCGTCCGCCAGCCTGGACTGGAACGGCAATGCCACCCTGTTTACGGGCGTGAAGGCCGAACTCAAGCTGCCCAAGGGTGTGCCTGTCACGGGTGGGATCGGGGCAAAGGAAGGCGTGTACATCAAGTTCGGCAAGGACGGAATTGAGGACGCCGGGATGCGCGTGGAACTCAAAGGCTCGCTGGGTGCGGGACCAGACGCCTCCACCGGGCTGTGGGAGGGCAAGATTGAGCAGGAGTTCGGCATCGCCGCCGCCGCCGCTTACTGGCGCGAACGCTGAGCGAGGGGACACGCACGGAGGGTGCGGTCACGGAAGACGAGGGCCTCCCCTCGGCGTCTTTTTCCACCATCGGCCCATCATTGTCACCCTTCTACCGCGGGCGCAGTTCAAAGGCCCGCACAGGCCAGCCAGAAGATGCCATGGACAAGACGACTTCCCGCCGCCGACTTTCCCTCCTTGCCACCCTGACACTCGCCGGAGCCGCCCAGGCCACCGCACCCGCCCCCGTCGTTCAGGGCACCACCCAGCAGGACGGCATAGCGGCTAAGCTCGGCGGACCTCCAGGATGGACACGCCAGCTTCTGAACCCTCACCACCGCGTCGCCGTCCCTCAACAACTTGCTGCAAGGGCCGTGTGACATTCTGAGACGTGCCAGTCGTCACCACTGAACTCTATCTGCTCGCTGCCGGAATACTCCTGCTCATCAGCCTGATCGTGAGCCGCTTGGGTGGACGGCTGGGCATTCCAGGCCTGTTGCTTTTCCTGGGGGTGGGGATGCTCGCCGGGTCGGATGGCCTGGGCATTCAGTTCAGCGATTATCAGCTGGCACAGGCCTTGGGGACCGTCGCGTTGTGTTTCATTCTGTTTCAAGGGGGTCTGACCACCAACTGGAGCGAGACGCGGCCCGTGATCCGGCGGGGGCTGAGTCTGGCGACGCTGGGCGTGCTCATCACGGCGGGCGTGATGGCCGTTTTCACGCATTACGCTCTGAACCTGCCGTGGCTGGTGGCGTGGCTCCTGGGCGCAGTGGTTAGCAGCACCGATGCCTCGGCAGTCTTCAGCGTTCTCAAGGAGCGGGCGCTGGGCTTGAAAGGAGACATCGGACCTTTATTGGAGTTCGAATCGGGTGGCAACGATCCGATGGCCGTGTTTCTGACCGTGGGTCTGCTGGAACTGATCGCCCACCCCAGCATGGGCGTGCTAGACATCATTCCTCTGTTCGCGCAGCAAATGGTCATTGGTGGCGTGTTGGGCATGGTCTTGGGCCGAGGGGCGCTGTTCATGCTCAACCGTCTGCAATTGCAATTTGAGGGCCTGTATTCGGTTCTGACCCTGGCCCTGGCGCTGACCATCTTCAGCGTCACAGCGGTGGTGGGTGGCAGCGGCTTTCTGGCCATCTTCGTCGCTGGCATCATCCTGGGGAACGCCGACTTCCTGCACAAGCGCAGCCTGCTTTCATTTCATGACGGTCTGGCCTGGCTGATGCAGGTGGCCATGTTCCTGACGCTGGGCCTGCTGGTCAATCCGCGCGAGCTGCTGCCCACAGCCGGACTCGCGCTGGCCTGCGCGCTGGTGCTGGTCTTCGTGGCCCGGCCCGTCAGTGTGGTCGTCAGCCTGGCTGCCTCACGCATGCCGTTCAGTCACAAGGCGATGGTGGGCTGGGTGGGCCTGCGCGGCGCGGTTCCCATTGTGCTCGCCACTTTTCCGTTGCTGGCCGGAGTTCCGCAGGCACAGGAGCTGTTCAATATTGTCTTTTTCATCGTGCTGACCAGCGTGCTGTTGCAAGGCACCACGCTTACCACCATGGCGGATCTGCTGGGCCTGCGTGAAACCCGCACCGCACCGTCCACTCCACCCATGACCTACACGCCCACTGGACATAGTAAGAATGCACTGGTAGAAGTCGAAGTGTGTCCGGGTAGTCTCGCTGACAACCAGCGCATCGTCGACCTGCATCTGCCCCCAGAGGCACTCGTGGTGCTGATTCACCGTGCGGACGAATACCTGATTCCGAGAGGTGCGACCCGGCTCATGGCCGGCGACAGCGTGCAGGTGCTGGCTCAGGCAGAGGAACTGCGCGAGGTTCAGCGCCAGCTGGGCCATGAGGCCTGATCGGGTTTCGGGCGGAATGACGTCCCGTCAGGAATTCCGGTGATGCCTGTGCTTGCCTACCCTGCTTGAAGTTTGGCGAAGCGTCCCAGACCGCAAGTGCTGCATCAGGTAAGGATTCACTGTCCGAAATCGAGAGAAGAGGGTCATGTGAATGCATAACCCGCTCGCCGTGCCTGTCTTTGCCGCCGAATATCTCTGGCGCCAGTCCTGCCGAGCTGATTCGAACACAACTTAGATGCGTCATGGAATTCCTGTGTTTTGATCTCAAAATGATTTTTGAGTTTCTATACACTCATTTATATATGAGAAGTTGCTACTATTTGATAAGGCGTAGTCAGTGTGCATTTTGACCTTAAGTATAGAGCTATACATTCGTGGACAAGGTTTAATTGCATGAGGTGAAAAATCATAGATGCGGAGCTGTGTCAGACGCTAATAACCGAATTGACTGAAATTTTCGGTTCTACCGTGACCCGATTGCGACCATTGTACTTGGAAGTGTAAAGTGCCGCGTCTGCGACATTCATGCTGCGTTCCAGCGTGTCGCGCGAGGCGCTATTGAAGCGTGCCACTCCAATGCTCAAGGTGATGGAGAAGTGCGCCCGTCGTGCTCCAGCCGAAGCGACTCGACGGCGGCGCCCAGGCTGCGTGCGGCAACTTCAGCCTCATCAAGCGTGACATCTGGCAGCAAGGCCACAAATTCCTCGCCGCCATAGCGGGCGAGCAGGTCTGATGGACGATGATTCGAGCCACAGATCCGGGCTGTCTCCCGCAACACCTAATCGCCCGCCAAGTGCCCGTAGGTGTCGTTGATGCTTTTAAAATGGTCAATATCGAGCATCAGGAGGGCAAAACGTCGATTTTCCTGCCGTGCCTGTGTCGCCTGGCTTTCGGCCAGTTCAAGAAACTGCCGCCGATTAGTGGTTCCGGTGAGGCCATCGGTCTGTGCGAGCATTTCCAATTGACGCTCCGCTTCGCGGCGGTCCGTGATGTCGAAGAGCACCAGCGCGTTCCTGTAGAGCGAGTCTGAGCAGAGACGAAAATGCGACAGATCACCCTGAGGAGGTGAATTCTCTCTCCCCTCGCTTTTGAGCTGTTCAAAACAGTTCTTTGCTTTTAAAAGGCAAGAATTCAGTCGGTGTGACTAATCATCCTCTGACTTTTCTGGAAGATTTTCCTCACGAGAGGGCATTTCGCTGCCGCACCAGACGAAAGGAGGGCCAGCCCTTACTGGTCTGGGTGGCCCTGAGAGTCGTTGTGTTTCAATTCGTAAAGCTTAGCCGTCATTGTTGGTGCTTCCAACTCCGCACCGAATAGACCGTTTTTCCTTTGGACTTGGAACTGGAGCGTCCCAATCAGACGCGGGTAAAGCATTAGGGCTATATCACCGCAGGCCAGGAGAAATAGACCGTGCAGCACCTGGCCACTGTGCAGGTACGGCTTCGTTCAAAGAAGGCGAGAGCATCCCGTTAGAGCTCTTCAGAACGTCGGTTTTCTCAAGCTTTGTGGTCATTTCTGTGCGCATGGTGCGGGGCGGCACCTTGCAACTGTGACCCGCAATTGCATGAATTCACTGCCTGTACCCGTCAACTATCCTCCACAACACCCACATCACCTGGCTAAACGAGCGGTCAAGGCCCTTAACTGTGCCGGACGAAAGCCGTGGGTCACTAGCGCGGGCAATTTCAGCTCCGCCGCCCTGTCGGAATTCCACAGTGCCAGATGCGCGGTTCGCCGCCCTTTCAAGTCCTGTGCAAGTTGCTGAACAGCCTCGCCGACGTCCCAGCGCTCAGTGGTGGCCAGCAAAATGGCGGCATCCGGGAACTCGGAGAGCAGGGCGGTCACCCCAGATAGATCCTGTCCGTCGTGCACGGCCAGGTGTAGTTCTGGAAAAGTCGGCCGCAAGGCTTCGGCCAGAGCTTCACCGCTCAGACTGTCGCCGTAGGGTCCGCCCAGCCCAGGCTGCCGGTGAGCGATCAGCACCACCGTCTCGTGAGGATCAAGCCTGGGAATGCTGCCCACCTGCTGCAGGCTGCGCTGGGCGATAGCGTCAGTCCACGCCTCGTCTGCCTGCCGCTGCGCTGCCCGGTATGGCCGAGGACTCCCGGGGAAACGGCGTGCCGCTTTCTCCAGCCGTCCCACCGCTTCCGCCAGCCGCTCTGCCGAGAGTTCGTTCGCCCGAAGCGCACGCTCGACGGCCCCCAGGTGGCGGACATGAATGTCGAGATCACCGTGACCACAGCTCAGCACGGCGTCTGCTCCAGCGTGGAGGGCCAGCGCCGCGCCGTGTCCATCCGGATAGCGGTCCGCCACCGCCCGCATGTCCATCGCGTCGGTGACGACCACGCCGTCGTAGCCCCAGTCACGCCGCAACAAATCATGGAGCAGGTGCCGAGAGAGGGTCGCGGGCTCTTCGGCGTCGATTTGTGGATAAAGAATGTGGGCGGTCATGATGCTGCCCAGATTTGCCTGGACGGCCGCCTGGAAAGGCCGCCATTCTACAGCCTCCAATTCGGCGCGAGATTTGTCCACCACGGGCAGCGCCAAGTGGCTGTCAGTGCGAGTGTCACCGTGGCCAGGAAAATGCTTGACCGAGCTCATGACACCCATTTCCTCACTGCCCTGCGCCCAGGCGACGCCCAGTTCAGCCACCACCTGCGGGTCTGCGCCGAAGGAGCGTTCGCCGATCACCGGGTTCAGCGGGTCCACATTCACATCTAGGCTGGGTGCGTAATTCCAGTTGAGGCCCAGCTCAATAATTCCGCGCGCCGCCACCCGTCCGGCCTCCCGCGCGGCTTCCACGTCGTTCAGCCAGCCCAGCGCCTGTGGCGTTGGTGCGTGGGGAACGTCCAGCCGGCGCAACACGGCTCCACCCTCCTGATCGGTGGCAATCAGGGCGTCGTGACCGAGCGCGTCGCGGATGTCCCGCACGAGCCGCGCCGTCCTTTCCGGCGTCGTGATGTTGCGCGCAAACAGGCAGATGCCACCGAAGCCGTAGAGCGCCAGAAAGCGGCCCTGCTCCGGTGTCAGGTCAGGACCGGGCAGATCGACGATCAGGGTCCGGGCAGGATTCATCGAAGGTCACCTTCCACAAGGCGGGTGGCGGCCAGCGGGCGATAGATCGTGAACAGCCGCCTCCTGGCCTGTCCACGGTTCATCTGGCCCCTCACTTCACCGCGCCTTCCATGCCGCGCATAAAGAGCCTTTGAGCGGCCAAGAAGACCAGCAGGACGGGCAGCATCATGATGATCGAACCGGCGGCAATGTTGAACGGGTCGTAATTGAACTGCCCCTTGAGCTTCAACACCGCCACGCTCAGCGGCACGGCATCGGGTGCACCAGACAGCGCCAGCATGGGCCAGAAGTAGGCGTTCCAGGTGCCCACCAGGGTAAAAATGCCCAGGGCGGCCAGCGACGGCACGCTCAGGGGCAGCATAATGCGGGTCAAGATGGTCAACTCGCCCGCACCGTCCAGACGGGCCGCTTCTAACAGTGCTTGCGGGATGCTCAGAAACGCCTGCCGCATCAGAAAGATGCCGAAGGCCGCCGCCACCGTGGGCAGCACCACCCCCAGGTGGGTTCCCAGCAGCCCCATCTTCTTCAGGGTCAGGGTGTTCACGATAAAGGTGGTCTCGCCGGGCAAGACCAGTGTGGCGATAATTACCGCGAAGATCAGGCCCTTGCCCGGAAAGCGGAAGCGGGCCAGCGGGTAGGCGGCCAGCGCCGAGACCAGCAGTGTCCCGATGATGGTCATGCCTGTTATGGAAATGCTGTTCCAGACGTACTTGCCAAGACTGAAGGTACGGTACACGTCGACAAAGTTGTGCAGCGTAATCGCCTTCGGAAACAGGCTGGCCGGGAAGTTGTAGATGCTGCCGCCGGCCGTCTTGTCGGTCAGGGCGATGGCCAGTGTCCACAGGAAGGGGAAGATGGCAAACACCAGCACCGACAGCAAGATGGCGTAACGCAGGACGATCCGGCCCAGCTTCACGTTGCGTCGGCGCGGCGCGGCGGTCTGGGCGGGAGCGCGGACCACAAGACTCATGTTTCCCCTCCGTCACTCTCGCGGAACAGGCGGAAATTGGCCACGGACAGCAGCAAAGCCACCACAGCCACCACCAGTCCGGCGGCGCTCGCCAGTCCGTAATCGAAGTTGAACCCCTGGAATGCCTTGGAATACACGTACATCAGCGCGGTATAGGTGCTGTTGAGCGGCCCGCCGTTGGTCAGCACCAGCACCTCTTCGAGCACCCGCAGCGCGGCGATGGTGGACAGCAGGCTGCACAGCAAGATGGTGGGTTTCATCAGCGGCACGGTGATGTTCCAGAAGCGTTTCCACGCCGAGGCCCCGTCCAGCACCGCCGCTTCCTCCAGCTCGGCCGGAATGCTCTGAAGCCCGGCCAGATACAGCACCATGTAATAGCCGAAGCCGCGCCAGAAGGTCACCAGCATCACCGCCCAGAAAGCAGTGTTCTCGTTGTTCAGCCAGCCGAAGAAATTGCCCTGCGCGATCAGGTGCACGGCGCCCAGCGCCCAGTTCAACGTGCCTTCCTTGTTGTACACCCAGTCCCACATCACGGCGGCCAGCGAGATACTGGTGACCACCGGGATGTAATACGCCGCCCGGAAAAAAGCCATGCCAGGCAAATTCTTGTTGACCAGCACCGCCACCGAGAGCGAGGCCAGCTGTAACACCGGCACGATGACCAGATACTTGACGCTGTTGCCCAGCGCGGTCAGAAACAACGGATCGGCCGCCAGCGTGCGGAAATTCTCCAGCCCGATCCATTTCGGTGCGAGGCCCTGGGCAAAACGCGCCCCACCGTATTCGGTAAAGCCCAGATACGAGCCGTAAGCCAGCGGGTAAAAGGTAAACAGCGTGAGCAGGATCAGCGCCGGGGCCAGGAAGGCGTAAGACAGCAGGGTGTCGCGCAGCGATCCTCGGGGTCGGGGACGGGGGGAACTGGAACGCGGCGCCTTGGAACCGAGCGGCTGTGAACGGGCCATTTCATCACCTCCTTTCTTGGAAACCATTGGGGCAGGAAGGGGCGCTTTTGCTCCTTCTCGCAGACGGGACGTGGTGAGGGCTGTCCTCTGGAAGAGGCAAAACCCGCCCGTCAATCGCAGGGCGGGCAGCGGGAGGCAGAAGAGAGGCGCGGGCATCAGACCACACCTCTCTTCCAGGCCTCACTTCTTCATATTGGCGTTCCAGAACTTCACGGCGTCGTCCAGGGCGGCCTTGGGGGTTTTCTTACCCAGCAGCGCAGCCTCAATATTGTCGCTGAAGTTCTTGTACAGATCGTCGCTATTGCCCGGTGCCTTGAAGCCGGGGTTGATAAAGCGGCCCGACGCACCCACCAGGGCCGTGGCCTTGGCAATTGGGTCGCTGCTGGCCTGCTTGAAGAACGGATCGTTCTGGGCAGCGGCGGTGGTGGGAATAATCGGCACGATCTTGGCGAAGGCGATCTGGTTGGCATTGTTGGTGAAGAAGGCAGCCAGCTTGGCGGCCTCGGCGGGGTGTTTGCTGGCCTGCGGAATGACCATGCCCATGCTGGTGCCAGTCTGCACGTTGGCCTTGCCCAGCGGCGCGCCGGTGACCACCGTTTTGGCATAAAGGCCGGGGTTGGTGTCCTTGATGCGGTTCAGTGCCTGCGGTCCACCCACGATCATGGCGACCCGGTTCTGGGCGTACAGTTCCGTGGCGAGCTGGAAGGCCTCCTTGCGCAGCGCGTCTTCGGGGAAATAGCCGCCCTTGAACAGATCGACGTACTTCTGGAGCAGCGCCACATGGGCCGGGCTGTTGAAGGCCGCATTGCCCTTGGCGTCGTAGATCGGCAGTCCGTCCGAGTAGAAATAGCCCAGGAACGACGCGCCGCCGGGATCTTTGAGGGCCGGCACCCAGGCGTAGGCCCCGGTCTTGTCCTTGACGGTCTTGACCATGTTCAGGAGCTCGGTCATGTTTTTCGGCGCGCTGACGCCGGCCTTTTTCATCAGATCGGGGTTGTACAGCAGCACCCCCTCGTTCAACGAGCCGTACCAGGGATAGCCGTAGACCTTCCCGCCGACGGTGAAGTTGGCCAGGGTCTGCGGGTAGAAGGTGGACTTAAGGGTGGCAAGCGGCGTCAGGGCGTCCACGTTTCGCAGGAAGCCGTTCTGGGCCGCCTTGCCGGTTTCGTCAATGTTCAGGTTGACCACGTCGGGGGCGTTGCCCAGGTTCACGCTGGCGATGAAGTCCTGCACCATGCTCTCTTGCTTGTCGAACCAGTTGACCTTGATGCCGGGGTTGGCCTTCTCGAAGGCGGCGATGGTGTCCTTGATGTAGGGGTCAAACTTGGGGCTGAGGTACCACGTCCAGAAGGTAATCTCGGTAGGCTTCTGCGCGGCGGCAGGCGCGGAAACGGTGGCCAGACCGAGGCCGAGGGTCAGAGCGAACAGCACTTTCTTGTGGGACTGTTTCATGGTCTTCCTCCTGTGGAAGTAAGGTTGGCGGGAAAATTGGGGGTCAGTACTTTTTGTCCACGACACTCTCAGCAGTGACGCGCAGCATGGCGTTGGATTCGGGACGGTGGGACAGGACGGCGGCGTAAAGAACTTCAAGCAGCATGATCTGGCTGGTGAGGGTATCGAGCACGGCGTCGGTCAGGGGATCTTCCTGCGCGGCGGTGAAGAGCACAGCGTTGGCGTGGCGGGTGATCGGGCTGCTGGCGCGGTGGGTGATCGCCACGGTGTAGACCCCACACGACTGCGCCAGTCTCAGGTGCTGCACGGTGTCGATGGTGCTGCCCGAACTGCTCAGGCCAATCGCCACCCCCCCGCGCGGCAGCGTGCTGATGCTCACGGCAGCCACGTGTGGATCGGTGTACGCACTGGAGGTAATGCCAATACGCATCAGGCGGTGGGCGAAGAACTGGGCGATCATGCCGCTGTTGCCCTGGCCTGTCAGATCAACCCGGGGCGCGCGCGCCAGCAGCTGGGCGACATCCTCCAGCGTGCCCGGATCCAGCAGGCGTGCGGTGTCATCCAGGGTGCGCGCGGCCTGTCCGAACAGGCGCTCGGTGGCTGTGGGGCGGTCACCGCCCTGCTCGTGTGCCGTTCGGCCACGCTGCTCTCGCCCGCCCAGATCCGCGGCCAGCGCGATCTTGAAGGCGTGGAAGCCGGCGTAGTCCAGCTTGCGACACAGCCGCGTGATCGTGGCCTCGGACACCCCCACGCTGGTGGCCACCTCGGTGATGGTCTGGTGAACGGCGCTGTCTGCGTGTTGAACGACATGTTCGGCTACCCGGCGCAGGCTGGGCGAGAGGCTATGGGCTTGAAGGCGAATGCGGCCAATGGCCCCATTGGATGGGGAACTGAGCGGTGGAGCTTGAAGCTGGGTCATGAGCTGGCCCCCTGTGCTTGGACGATCCCTGCCTGGAATGGGTGGTTATCGTCGTGCCCTGCAATGTGACTGTGTTAACAGAGTACACATGAAAATAATTTTTGTCAAGAACCAGACAAGTCTAAAAATTATTTTTAACAGTCGAGTTGGATGATTGGAGAGCCTAGGTGCGCGCGAGAGTAGTTTCAGAGGCATACGCTGGGCTTTTAATCTGCACAACGCAGCTGTGAAGGTGTTCCGGACAGCGGTCCGGCCTGTGACATGGTGCTGATCTGCTGCAAGGAGCGACATGTTGTTGCCGCTCTGCGAGAACTGCTGTAGGTCACCCGTCGCGTGTGACCAGTGGACCTGACCAGATCCGCTGCAACACCCTGGTAGGGTCTCCCAGCGCGCGCTCCGCGACACCAGCAACCCAGTTAACTCGGTGGCCATCACCTCAGGTGGGGCAAGGGCCGCGTGAGTCTCGAACATACCATCACACCAGATTTCCTGAGTCCGGCAACGGCTGCTGGGCGCCGGCGCTCCGCTGGAGCAGAGTCGCTGGAATTTCAGAACAGCAGGGCTGTCTCGGTGGCCGCAAGGCAGGGCGGCGCTGTCAACCCACATAGCCGGAGCCACTGGAGGAAGGTGACATCCAGGGGAAGGGCCTCCCGGAGGACCCTCAGACCGGCAGACTGAAGCCGAAGGTAGCGCCCTGACCGGGAATGGACGTGGCCCAGACGCGGCCGCCATGCCGCAGGATGATCCGCTGCACAGTGGCAAGTCCCACGCCGACGCCCTCGAACTCGTCTTGATGATGTAAGCGCTGAAAGTCCTTGAACAGGCGCTCGGCGAGCCGGGGGTCGAAGCCCACCCCGTTGTCGCTGATTTCGACAATCCATTCCTCAGCCTTCCGCTGGGCCACGACGGTCACGCCCGCTTGCGGCTGCGTCCGGGAATATTTCAAGGCGTTGCTCAAGAGGTTCCACACCACCTGTCTGAGCAGCACCTCATCTCCCTGAACCGTGGGCAGTGGACCGATGTTCCAATCAATGTGGCGTTCCTTCAGGTCCAGCTCCAGATCCTGCTTGACCTGCTCAAACAGGTTGAGGAGATTGACGGACGACCGTGAAATCTGGCTGCGCGACGACTGGGCCAGCGCGAGCAGACCGGAAACGAGCGCGTCCATGCGCGACGCTGCCTGCACGATCACCTCCAGGTGGCGCGCGGCCTTGACTGGATCATTTCTCTCCAAAGACCGCTCAAGCAGACCGGCGAAACTGGTGATGTGACGGATGGGCGTGCGCAGGTCGTGCGACACGCTGTAGCTGAAGGCGTCCAGATCCGCGTTGAGCAGCCGGAGCTCCTCCGTGCGTTCGGCCACCTGCTGTTCCAGCTGCGCCTGCCAGGCCAGGCGTTCACGTTCGGTCCGCTTGTGTTCCCTGATGTCGCGCGTAACGGTCGCGTACCCGACGGGCATGTTCGTCGCAGGATCAGTCACCGTGAAGATGGTGCGGTGAACGACGATCTCTTCACCCGTGGCCTGGTGAATCAGCCGCATCTCGCCGTCCCAGCTGCCTGTTTCACGCACCTGGGGCCACGCGTCGTCCACCAGTTGGCTGCGGTCGTCAGGATGCACGAAGTCGGCCATGGTCAGATGGGCCGGAATGTCGTAGGGGAAGCCGATCAGGCGGCGGCCCGCGCCGTTGACGTAGATCAGGCGGTTGTGCAGATCTGAGAAAGCAATCAGGTCGGTGCTGGCCTCCGCCACCAGCGCAAGGCGGGTGCGTTCCTGATCGAGCCGCCGCTGCTCGGTGAGGTCACGCAGGTAGGCCGCAAAATAGGTGCGGTTCCCAAATTCAAGCGGGTGAAAGACGATCTCGCATGGGAAGAGCTCACCGCTGCGCCGCTGCGCGTCAATCTGTACCCGGTGGTTGGCGATCTGCGGAATACGCGTGCTCAGGTAGCGCTGCAAACCACGCTCGTGGGCAACCCGGTAGGCAGGAGGAATAATCAGTTCACTGAGCGACTGTCCCAGCGCTTCCTGGCGGGTGTAGCAAAAAGTCCGCTCGGCAGCCGGGTTCCACTCCACAACCACGTTGTCCTGATCGATGGCGATGATGCAGTCCAGGGAAACTTGAAACACCGCACTGGCAAGAGCAGCGTGTGAAAGTGGATCGGGCGAGGACACGCTTCACTCTAGAGGTCTGACTCAGGGGAGTGTTAGGACGCAGGGGGGAGTCAGGGAGCGGCAACAGAAGGCCCAAGCGCTCACTTACTGGTGGAAAGTGCCCGTCCCATCTGCCCTCGTTGCCGCAGTCAACCTTACGCACTGACGATCAACAAGCTTGCATCCTGCGTCCTGGCGTTTGCCCTCTTCCCGCAATTCTAGCTCAGTGCCCTCTACAACCTGCCAGACTCCATTCTCTATTTTTTCGGCACAGTGTACGATGATCCACCCAGCCGTAGTAGATCCAGATCTGGTTTGCCATTCTTGTCTGGCAGGACAAAGGCGAACATCTGCTCCTGGTGACCGTCGCCGTACGTCAGCGTCAGGGTATAGCCCTTGACACTGTAGGTTCCGCTGGCTGCACTCTGATTGGTGGAAGCAAAGCCACCGGTCACATTGCCTGAAGACGTTCCCGTATCGGTGAATGTCGCACTGACGCCGCCGCTGCGCTCCCGGCTGAACTTGTTTCCAGGCAGGAAGTTCAAGGTATTCTGGAAAGCTCCGCTGACCGTGCTGCCCATGCCCCCGCCGACGAACGATTGGGCCGTGTAGGCACCGGCCAGCTTGACGCCCTCCAGCTTGAGCATGGGCTGATAGGTATCGCCATTGATCTCTAGCGCGCGCCCCACTGTCTTGAAGGGTTCAGGTTTCCCCTTGCCTATGGTGATCTTGCCGTTCTGGATGCGGTACGTTTCGCAGACAGGCAGACCGTTCGGATGGGTGCGGGTACAGTCGGCCTCATCCAGACTTGCGTCTGGTTCGTTGGTAAAGACGTACCCGGTCTTGCTGAACACCCGTACGTCCCAGCACAACCCACCGCAGCCGCCATAGCCCATTGCCGCCATGGGATCGGCGTACCAGTGAACGTAAGGGCCGCTCAGACCGCCACTGCCCTGAGGCGCAGGGGCTGCCCTGGCCGCGCCGTAACGTGGGATCGGCGTGGGCTTGACGACCCCTGTGCATCTCAGGCCAGGGCGGTACACACTGATCTCGCGCACACCTTCCTGGCTCTCGCTATAGGAACCGGTGGCGTCATTCAAGGCGCCGCCCGTAAATTCAAGGTCGCTCCAGCTCTGGTCCTGATCGCTCCGGAAATCGGAGCTGTAGCGCCCAGCCTGCCCATTCAGGCGATATTGCCCGTCCGCCAGAATTTCCAGCACGCCACTGCTTTTCCCGCTGTCCTTGAGCGTGCAGGCGTAGCTGGCGACCGCGGGGGTCTTGAGCTTGAATTCAAGCACGGCCAGATTCTCGCGCGGCCCGCGCTGGTAGCACTCGAAACTCAGGTCATCTTCCAGGACGTCCTCACCCACGTTGTTCAGGCTGAGTGCCTGCCCATGGTGGCCAAAATTGAGGTATCCGTCCGCCCCGTCGAGAGGCCCACCGTGCCAGCTCAACTTGACCAGACTGCTGTCCTTCCGGACACTGACGCTGCCTGAGCCATATGGCGTGCGGTACTTGCCACCGGGCAGGACCTGTACGGCCAGTTCTGGGGTCAGGCTGCTGCCCTTCTTGACCTGATAACAGCGAAATTCATCGGGGATAATCTGGGTTTCGGGATCGCCGCCCGCTGCCATGAACTGCGCGGCGTTCTGAGGCTTGATTGCGGGCATCGGCGTTTTCTTTCCCAGGAGAGAAGCCCCGGCCACCGATGGAGCAGTTCCCCCTGTGCCAGAGCCGGGCGTCGATTTGATCAACGCCGTCAGGGCCGGTGTCAGGGCGTTCATGGCAGCGCTGCTGGGGGCCACCAGGACATACAGGGTGGCCGTCTTGCCGGACAGTACCGCCGTATACAGCCGCTGCTGCACGCCCTGTGCCAGCTTGACGGTCACCGCCTTGATCAGCATGCTTGTGCCGGACGGCGTCTCGATCTCGCTCTGATCAGTGACTGGGCCGTCACTGGACAGCTGTTTGACGGCGGTGGCAAACCACACCCGCGCATCTCCCGACACGCCCTGATCGGGAATCAGCAGTATCAAGCCCTGTGAGGGACCGCCGGCGGGAGTCAGGGTGGCCATACCTTGATTCACCTGCAAACGCCAGCCAGGTGGCGGGGTGAAATCGACGCTGCCTGCCTTTTGCGCCTGAGCGCAGAGGGTTAGCAGAAGTAGACAGACTACACGGCTAAGGGTTTGGAACATTGGCATCGCCTCCTGTCAGACTTTGCGCTATAGCACGAAGTTTTTGTGCATCACCTTCAGTCGGCCTCAGGTCACGGCTGATCTGGCATAGCCCTGGGCCAGACCGTCGCCGAACGCATCGGCACTGGCCGCGGGTTATCCGTACCTGAATCAGTCAATCCACGGGGCTGCTGCAGCCTCGCAGTGTTACCCAGGAACGTGAGCGCAGGGATGGACAGTGTCCGAATCCGTCCCCAAGGATCGCCCATCCGGTTCATCAGCCTGGAAATCGAGCTGAGGAGGCCCGCAGTGTCCCCGCTCTGGCGCTGCGCTTCACCGGCCAAACCTGGAGTGACGAACGGAGCCAGAAACCAGTGGCAGGCGTTTTGGCATGAAGCAATCTACAATGTGGGAATAATAGGCATGCACTGATGACTGCTTGTAGCTCACGGCTATCCAGGAACAGCATGGGGAGATGAAGACTCGCGCCCGTTGCTCCGATGTCGCGTGTGACGCCTGCTGATTCATCGCCAGATGTCGCCCTGAACGTCCAGGTGTCGTTGGGGTGAACAAACCTGGGGCACTGGTCAGCTCTTCAATTTTGCTCTGTTTTTCGGAGGGTCAGGTCAGGTGCTGGACCGGGCTGTTAAATGTCGCCTGGGACGACGATCAGGAAAGGGGACAGACCTGAGGAACCCAGAGGCTGTCTCAGGCACGGTTTAGCGAAACGATTGATGGACCTCATGGCCCTCAGTTCTTCTGAGACATGCTCCCCCCCAATCAACGCCGCGCGGCCATGCTGGGTGGCCTGCTGACTCTGGCCCTTGGCTCCTGCGCCGTGGTGCAGCGCCCGGACACGGCAAAACCCAACGCCGGACTGAGCCTTCCGGCGGGTTTTCGGGCTTCAATCTATGCTCAGGACCTGGGTAAACCCCGGCTGATGGCGTTTGCTCCCAACGGAGACCTGTTCGTGACCGATGAAGGCAAAGACCCCGGCACCGGACGCGTGCTTGCTCTTCTGGACCGCGATCATGATGGCCGTCTGGAGACCACACAGATCTACTTGTCGGGGTTGAATCAGCCCAACAGCCTGGCTTTTCACGGGGGCTTCATGTATGTCGCCAACACAGATGGCATCATTCGCGTTCCTTACCAGGCCGGCGACGTAAAACCGGGAACTGAACCCGAGAAGATCATTGACCTGCCTGCGGGGGGGCAGCACCACTCGCGCACCATTGTCTTTGGACCGGACGACAAACTGTACGTGGCGGCGGGCAGCACCTGCAACGTCTGCGAGGAAACCGACCCTCACCGGGCCAGCGTCTGGGTCTACGATGCGGATGGCAGCAACGGACGCCCCTACGCCACGGGTCTACGGAACGCCGTGGGGCTGGAGTGGTTCGAGGGCACGTTGTACGCCACGGCCAACGGGCGTGACATGGCTGGAAACGACACTCCGCCCGAATCCTTCTTCCGGGTAATGGACGGTCAGAACTACGGTTGGCCGTATTGCTATCCAGTGGCGCCAGGCGAACCCCAGGTCTGGGACAAGGACTTTGGCAAGAAGTCGCCTGAGGTCTGTCAGGCCGCTCAACCGTCGTTCGCCACCACCACTGCCCACGCCGCGCCGCTGGGCATGGCTTTCTACACCGGCAACGCCTTTCCCGCCGAATACCGGGGACAGATGTTCGTGGCGCTGCATGGCTCATGGAACCGGCCCCAGAAGAGTGGTTACAGTGTCATCACTGTCGATCCAAAAACAGGGACCACGCGAGACTTTATGACCGGCTTCCTTGGGGCGCTGGGCCTGTCCACCTCGGGTCGTCCCGCCGACGTGCAGATGGCCCCGGACGGCGCCCTCTTCGTGACTGACGACGGCAATGGCGTGCTGTACCGGGTGACTTACCAGCAGCCCTGAATCCCTGTTTCTAACTCCACTGGGCCAACTCCTGTCTTTGCTGCTGGATGGGCGGTACAGGAGCTACGTAGTCGGAGCTGACGCAGCCAGCGATTGAAAGCTTCTGCCCCCGCCGGGCCAATCAAGAACTTCAGGTTCTGTGCAGCGCCACTAGCAGGGGCGCTGCGTAGGCATCTGCTCGAGTGGCATTGACGACAGGAATCATAGGCTCGAACACATCGGCGGGCACGCGCCTCAGCCCACCGCCCGCCAGCCCAGGAACAGGACCACCACACTTGCTATGCCCATCACCATTAGTGCCTGCGTGCGCGTCTTTTTCAGGTATAGCAGGATGCCGATGCCCGTCACTGCCACCAACGTCAGAACGATGCCACTCAGGTCGATGAGCCAGCTCCATGCTCCGCCTGTGTCACGGCCCTTGTGCAGGTCGTTCAACACCGCCACGCCGCCCTGCGCCAGGATATTGATGTTGTACCTGCCCGTCTGGGTGTCGATCACGGTGTCTGCGCTGTAGCCTGGCCCTAGGAAGCTAATGCTGGCCTCGGTGCCGTCCAGACGCGGCTCCTCGGCCCGTCCATGCAGACCCTGCTGGGCGCGCAGTTCCTCGGCCACGGTCAGCCAGTCCACTTCGGTTCCGTTGATCCATCCTGTCGGCAACGTCCCCGTGACCTCGCGCCTCACTTCAGAACTGCCAAAGGCCCAGTCGGGATGGTTGAGAGTGACTCCGGTTAACGCGAAGAACAGCACCACCAGCAGGCTGATCATGGAGGTGTAGGTATGCAGCCAGCGCAGCCAGACGTGGCTCCGCGCCTTGAGGGTTCGGGGCCGTGTGCCCGGACGTGACGTCCGGACCCCCTCCGATCCCTGCGGCTCAGGCTTTGCCGTAAGCGACACTGGCGGCCTCGATATCGTTGTCTGTGTCCAGCGTCTTCTTGAAGGCGCTGGCTCCCAAGGTGACCTTCTCGCGCACCAGGCTGTAGGGGCCGTGTTCGCGAGCAGTTTCGATGCACACGTAATAGTCACCCTGTTCGGACAGCTTTCCAGCGTCGGTCTTACCATCCCACTTGACGGCGTAGCTGCCAGGGTTGCGGGTGGCGCTGCTGACCGTGCTGACCAGGCTCGAATTTTGCCGGGTCCAGCGGCGCAATTCAGCCAGCCAGCGCGGATTCAGGCGATTTTGCTGCACCCAGACCGTCAGGTTGCGCATCGTGTTGCCCGTCTCGTCCTCAATCCAGATGGCGACGTAAGGGCGTTTGACGCGGCCAGTGGCCTGCGTGGCGACAGTGAAGTTCACGTCCAGTTCCATGCTGGTGGCCCAGGGCTTGCCCGTCGTGGCGGCGCCGACCAGACTGCCGGGTAGGACGCGTGAAAGGGTTAGGGCCGCGCCAGCGGCGGCGAGTTTGCGGATGAAAGTGCGTCGGGTGTCGGTCATGTCAGATTCTCCTGAGACAGAAATGGGTTATCAGCGTTTAACCGCGGTGAGTGATGGTTCTGGAGGGCCAGGCGGCCAGCCCCCACTGAAGTGCAGTTGCCCACTACCACCATCGGTCCCCACGATCAGGGCCGCGCAGCCAGCCAGACTGTTGACCAGGGTCAGGCCCTCAGCAACGTCGAGCACGCTCAGCGTGGTCGCGAGCGCGTCGGCAGTGGCACAACTGGGGGCCATCACCGTCACACCGGGAACGTCCTGAACATGCTGACCGCTGCGAGGGTCAATCAGGTGGGAGTGCCGGCGCCCTCCCACCTGCACCCCCCGGTGGGCACCGCCGCTGCTGGCCAGTGCGCCATTGTGGACATGCACACGGGTCAGCGGTGGAGCGTCGTCACGCGCGGTAAACGGATCGGCCACCGTGACGTCCAGCCCACGTCCACCGTAGGTCCGCAGATCACCGCCCGCATTGACCAGCACGGCCTGAATCCCGGGCATCTGCCAGACCCGCTCGGTCATGCGGTCCACGATCCAGCCCTTGGCCAGCGCGTTCAGGCCCAGCGGATACTGGGCGTGCAGGGTGACGGTGCCGTCGGGGTGCAGGGTCCAGGGATTGGCCTGAAGCTGCATGAGCACAGCAGCCATTTCCCCTGGGTCTGGCTCCTGGCAGAGGGCAGCCGCCCTTTGCCACAGCTGTCCCACAGCGTCCGCGCCGGGATGAAAGGCTCCAGCCGTCAATTCGCGCCAGCCATCAGCTAAGGCGAGCACTGTGTTCAATTCGTGACTGAGGTGGACCCGCATATCAGGGCGCGCCAGCCAGCGGGACAGCTCGCTGCCTGCGTCGAAGCGGTTGAAAATCCCTGCCAATCGCTCGAGCTCGTCCAGGGCCGCGCCCTCAGCGGCTTCAGCGTGCTGGCGGGTCTGTGCCACCACCTGGATCTCAAGTTCGGTGCCGAGGAGGCGCTCATAGACGCTGTGGAGCCGATAGGCAGGACGCAGCCCTGACAGGAGCGTGGCGAGGGGTCTGGTCACAGGCGTAGTCTGCACAGGTTTTTTGAAGATTTGATGCATGTTCTGCCCGTCTTCGGCTTGCGCAGCAGCCCGGTCCGCTACAGGGTGGTGCAGTTGCAAAGGCGACGAAGTGACCGCAGACACCACCTAAACACTGACCTGAACTCATGGCTGGCGAGACCATCTTTAGCAGATGAATCAGTCTCGTGATGCGCCGAACTGGGCCAGACCGGCATCAGTGGCTGACCACTGGGTCAACTCGAGCTTGGCTACGAACCGGGCTTTCAATTGCGGCAGGCCAGCTCGATAGACGTGGCCACACTGAATTCATGAGCCACATCGTGGGGCGTGAGAAGCGCTCGAATCACCGCCCTACCGCTCCAAAGTCTGCCAAAACGAATGCTCTGTTGCTCCGCTATTTTTCCCCCGCATCCGTTGCTCGAACAGGCTGACGGCCTTAGAGAGGAACCGCAGCACTAAGGAGATTTGTCCGGCACTGGCTCACCACAACCAGTGAATGACCGCCTCGATATTTACGCTTTAGTTCACGAGGCTTTGTCAATCCAGATGAGGTTTCGGTGGCATGAACCATGCGCCGAGACGTCATTATGCGTGCTGCACCACGTCAAATTGTTTCGTGCACGACAGCGGCGCCTTATCCTATGACGCGTTTCCAACGCAAGGCAGAGGCTGAGGAGAAGCGACGGCGCCACCACAGATATGCTTGGACCGCACGGTAGAAAGTCGGGCAACTTCTGATCGCTGGGCACCGCTTTACCGTCCGAAGTCAGACTGACCGCTCAAAACTCTGGCTGACCCACCAGAAACTGCCGGGCCGCAGTCTTCACGGCCCTAGCGTGACCCTGGCCCGCGAAGTTGGGTCTGAGGCGTTTAAGGTCAGACTGTACGTCTCGCCTGAACGGGCGAGTCGGTACGTGCGGGACTGCTCACCGCTGTCCTGTTCTGTGGTTTCGATAAAGCCCTGGGATCGGAAGAAGGGCAGATAGAAGTTCTCCAGCTCCTTCAGGGAGTAATTGCCGTAAAACAGCAGGCTAGCCTCGCGGTCGCGGTAGCTGGCGCTGTCGATCAACACATCCCCGGGTGGGGTCAGGAAGATGCGCCCCGGTACGATCTGCACGGTGTCCAGATCAAGAGGTGCCCCATAAACCCGCAAATTGTCGGGAGCCTGATCCATCAGCAACCGCTCAGGGAGATCATTGTTCCGGAACTGGTACAGCGCCTGGATAATCCCACTGGTGCCCTGAATGACCTCGATCTCGATCAGGTGATCATTGCGCCGCAGTAGTGCACGGGCGCGGGTGTTTTGCGGAGTGGAGATGACGCGAAAGGTCAAATCGAAGCCTTCACGCTGAAGTTGCTCCGTGGCGAACGCCAGGGCACGCTGGGCGTCCATTGGGGCCATCGGGCGGTAAGAGATCAACGCCGTGCGGCTGTCTGCGTCGTAGCGGGTGCCGAGCACCTTGGCCTGTTCTGGCGCGCTCAGCCGCAGACGATTCTCTCCCGCCTGTAAATCGGTCAGGCCACCTGCATACAGGCCCCACGGCAAGTCACCCGTCGTACCACTGAGCAGGGGTAGAGGCAGCGTCTGAGCAGAGGCGGCAATGGTGGAGCAACCCAGCAGCGCCGCGAGGATGAGGACTTTCCGGTTCATGATCAACCTCCAATTTTTCCACCCTACCCTGTCCTGCACTCTGCCCGACGTGTCGATAACGTCTCATCAAGAGTCAACTCAGCGGGGCGGGGACTGTAGGAAGGTCCTGTGCGTAGACTTGTCAAAAACCCAAGCAGCACCGCAATGCTGCCGAAGAGGTGGTATAGGTCATAGGCCAACTTTCCGGCCTCAATCTGGTTTGATGCCCTTCTTGAGGGGCTCTGCTTCTGCAATACGCCATCTCTGGCTGCCGAGACACAACTCTCTCCCGGCTTAACGTCATGGCCAGCCATTTCCCCGTCTCTGCGAGATACGACGCGGATTTCTTGCAGGCGTTGGCTCCCGGTCTGGCCAGTGAAGCTAACCCTGACCGGTCTTGACCGGAATGTTCTTGAAGGTCACTTCCGCCCCTGCTGCATACCGTTCACCATTCTGCTTGTCGTGACGCATGAATGTGGGTGCCTCAATCCGGACCCTCAGGTCATATTCGCCGTCACCGGGCACGCGGATGTTCTTGCCATAGTGGTACAGCCCCGGATGCCACAGGAACGGCACCTCGAACGGTCCCACCGTCTCGCCCTGCCCGGTCAGGGTCGCATAAACTTTGATATACGGCAGGAACCGCCCATCGCTGGCGTCACTGACGCTGATCTCCAGATGACAGTTTTCGTCAGTGGGTTCCATCCACTCCAACTGCCCTTCGCCGCGCAATTCATACATGCCTTCAGCCTTTTCCTGGGCGTAGCCGATGATGTAGTCGCCTGAACGCTGGAGCTGACCGCTGTCGGCCACGTCGTTTGCCATGTATTTCAATGCTTCCTGATAGGCGTCGCCCTCGCGGCGAGCCAGCTTCAACTGGTTGGCGTCGGCCTCTTCACTGGGTGTCATCTTGTGATCGGGGGTCGTCATGTTGAACCTCCTTGTGGTCAGAAATGACTCTGGGGGACTAGGTCAGGGCGAATGCAGATCACGGTCGCACTGCTTTTCCGAAGACCAGCGCTCGGTAGGGGAGGAGTGCTTCTCGTCAAGCCGATACAGGAAAAACGATCAGAGCTCTAAGCGGAATTGACGGTTGCCCGCTCATAAGTCGCAGCACAAATGGCTGGAAACGCTGAGCCCCCACTGGCTCCGGCACCACAAAAGGTGATGTTTAGCAGCATCGCACTGGCGGGCACTCCAAAGACTGTGCACAAGACGAGCGGCTCTGCCTTTACCCCTACTTCACGGCGAGGCTGTCACCGCCTTCCATCATTTTTTGGATGGAAACTTCCATAACATCTTCCCCATACGTCGTTGCACGACATAAGGAATTTAAGACAGTATCCCAACGCTGTCAATCCTAATAAATGACTCAATTAGCCTTCTTATGCATAGGCTGATGAGCGTGTGCCGCGGATATAAGGCAAAAAAATGTCTGCCGAACGGTGCATGGAGCCACGATGAGTCTTTCCATTTCAAAGGAAATAACAACTTTGAATTAAAGAGACCGTAAAGCTGTTCCCGTCATACCAAAGACACTTGCGCCCTTCGCATTGTGTTTGACTCCAACGCCATGACCTCAGCAGTCGGCGCAAAGGCGTCGTTAACTTATCTTGACTTTCCTCGATGGTCAGCATTTTCTGTCGCGACTCGACCTTCTTTCATGATCAGAACAGGACCACAGAAGGGCGCTGGGGCTTGACGTTGATCGCGACAGGTTATTGTTAGGCCTATCCGCTTCAGGCGACACTCCTGGCTTCCCAACTTCTTCATTCTGTGGGAGACGTCTACTCTTCCACTCTGCGCTCACGGAGATCACGGCGCGAGCATGGAAACCGCGGTCCTGGCCGGGGTGTTCGTGGAGCTGATGCATAGCGGGAGTGGTCAGCCCACTGGTCATTGCGGTCCAGAGGCGGGGCACCCCCTACGATCTGATGAGCCCACACAATGCCTGCTCGACGGTGGGCATCGCCTCAAGCACAAACGGCAGCTCATGGGGACGCCGGGACAGGACGGTCAGGTTCTCGATCGCGGCCAGGACCCTCAGAGCCTTCAAAGACTGTTCGTAGTCGGCGGGCAATGGACGGATTCGTGTATACCCGGACATCAGCGCCGCTCTTGCCCGCACATCCATCGCAAGGTCAGCATGGGCGAGATCCAACAACAGTGGGCCCCACCCACATCGGTCAAAGTCAATCAAGGCCAGCTCGTTGTTGTGTTGAAGAAAGTTGCCTGGATGCACGTCCGCGTGAACTATGCCAAAGCCGCCAGCTGCTTCCTCCAGAGGGCCCAAACCCTGGAGCAGCTGTACGAGGCAGTCGTTGAGCAAATCCAGACGTCGAGGGTCCACCGAGGACGCGAGATTCTGCTTGAATTCTTCTCCACACGACAGGAAATAAGCGGAATTGTACTCAGGTCGCTCAAAATGAACAGGCGCCTGGAACCGCTCTGCCTCAACATGCAGTCGGGCCAGGATCTGTCCAACGTTCGCGGCCTGTTCCAATGTGAACTCCTCCCCTTCGGGCAGGGACTCACCCTCGAGCCAGGTGAACAGCGTGCACAGCACCGAGAGCGAGGCCTCGAAAGCGACCGGGACCACCAGTGAATTGAAAACGCTGCGAACAGGCTGGGGAACGCGCAACGGGGTGCCGTGGGCAAGAACATTCAGCCATTCCAGTTCTGACGTGAGCGCTTCAGGCGTGTGCCGGCCAGACGTGTGCAGACGGAGGATATAAGAACCTTCCTCGGGGACATGGACACGAAACACGCGGTTGTCCCCCTCGCGCAACAGAGTGATGTCCGAGGCCTGTCGTCCGTAGTGGCTGAGCATCAGGCGATTCAGCTCTTCGCGCTGAATACGATGGGCGCAGCGACTAGCATCTTCAAAGATCACAATCGGAGTGTAAAGGCCGCTCTCGAGGATGTAGTAAGTCGGAGAGGCTACCAGTCGTCGAATGGGTGAGATTCAGCCCTGGTGAATGAGTGCCTCCCGCTGTTGCACCGCCGCGTCCAGCTCCTGCTGGGCACGGCTGCGTTCCTCAGTGGCGGCCCGAAGCGCTGTCTCCAGCGCCTGCGCTCCAGCTGCCAGTTCGTCTCGCAGGATCCACAGCTCGCGCACGGCCGCCGCGCTGACCTGCGCGTCGTTCGGGAGCGGCTGGGCGGTTGCCTGGGCGGAGCGCTCTAAGCCAGCGCGCCACTCCATGAGATCCCGAATCATCTTTTCACCGATGCCCGTGACGCGGACCAAGCTCTGGCGGTCAACGTCATATGCCGAATAGATACCGTACTGATGGAGCTTTTTGATGCGCTGCACCCCGATTCCAGGGATCGTGCCCGGTGTGAGCCGGTGACGACGCAACTCCGCTTCAGTGATCAGGACGCTGCTCCCTTTCCGCGCTTCCGCCTGCCGCCGACTTATAAATGCGCCCGGCATCAGCAGCTGGTCCTTGATCCGTTGTAACTCTTGCCGCAGGGCATCGAATTGTGTTTCCCCAGCCGCGCGTTGCAGGTACGGCGCCTGAAGGTCATGGATGCGGCGGTCGAGTGCGGCGACCGGGGCAGGGATCGGCGGCTCGCCAGGAGCGGCCAGCGAAGCAAACAACGCAAACAGAGCCAGAAGCCCACACAAGCCCGCGGGGACAGCGCCCCCAAACGCCCACAGCACCGCGCCGATTACTGCAAAGGCCGCCGCCCACCGCAGGCCGCCACCATACCGTCGCGGGTGAGGCATGCGGTTTGCGGGGGTTAACTGGGGCAGGGAAAGCGGGGCCAGCCTGGGGCGGGGCACTCGCTCTACAGCAGTCCAGAGCCGCCGGATGTCGGCCGCGTCCGGCAACGCTGGTATGGGACGCGGGACCGGCGGCGCAGGTACAGGTGGACGGGAGGCCGGTAGCTTTGGCGGGGGAGGAGCTGGCGGTTTTGGCGCTGGCGGCGTGGGGGCGGGGATGCTAAGTGGTGGCGCCTGCGGCAGGGGCCCCGGTCCCTTGGACGGAGGCACCAGTGGTGGCGTCGCGGAAGCGGTGAACCTCTGAAGAAACTCCTCGACGGTCTGTGGACGGTCCGCCATCCTTAGTTGCATGGCAGCCTGAATCACCTCCCGGACCGGAGCAGGCGTGCTCGGGGGCAGCGGGGGCAACGATGTGCCCAGCGCCAGCTCGGATGCAGCGGGCGGCATTTTCCCACCCAGGGCGTGGTACAGGGTTGCTCCCAGGGAGTACAGGTCGCTGGGGGGACCGACTTTGCCTTTCGCGCCGTACTGTTCCAGCGGGGCGTACCCCGGAGTCACGTGCTGTGTCATGCTGGTTGTCTGCCCCACCTGAAATTGCCTGACCGAACCGAAGTCGATCAGCACCACCCGGCCACTGCGCTCAAGAAAGATGTTGTCCGGCTTGATGTCCCGGTGCAGCAGGTCTTTCCGGTGTAGCAGGCGCAGCGCCTGGAGGACGCGCACCGCCAGGATGGTTACTTCGATGTTCGGCAGGGTGGTGTCCCGGACCAGTCGCTCGCCCAGCGTTTCGCCCTGCAAGTACTCCATCACCAAGTAGGCGGTGTTGTTTTCGATGAATTGGTCGTACACCCGTACGATATTCGGGTCGTTGAATCCGGCCAGAATGCGCGCTTCTGCCAGAAATTTGATTTTCATTTCTTGAAATTCTGCGCCCGTCAGCTTGCCTGGCTGGAGCACCGCCTGCGGACTGCGTTTCCAGTCGCTTAAAAACAGTTCTTTAATTGCCACTTTGCGGTGGAGCGACCGGTCCTCGGCCAGGTAGGTGATGCCGAACCCGCCCTGTCCAAGCTGGCCCTCCAGACGAAATTGCTGGTTGCGCAGCAGGGTGCCGGCCGGCAGCGCGTCACCCTGCTGCGCGCCGAGCGGACAGCCACAGACAGGACAGGCCAGAGCCTGATTCGGCGCGGCGGTGCCACAGACAGAGCAAATCATCCTTTGCACCAGGAGGATGGAAGGCCGGACATGTGAACCCATCCTACCCGGGGGTGTCATCACTCAGAAGTGCCTGACCCATGCACGGGCCGGACGTTAAGCCATTTCGCGCATAGATTCCCTGGACCCCCTGGCCTCTCCTGATCACATGTCAGTCAATTTCTACCCACCGCTGGACCTCAAGGTCATCACGCCAAAACTGGAGCTTCGTGGGGCGACAGACGCCCTGCTGACGCAACTTCTTCCCATCGTTCGTGAGGGCGTGGCCGAACGTCAACCTGACCCATTCGACGATCCCATGTCGCTGTACGACGACAATCCGGTGCGTGAACGGAAATGGCTTCAAGCGATCTGGCGCGGGCGTGGCACCGTTCGCCCGGATGCCTGGCGCCTGTATTTCGTGGTGATGCTCGGTGAGGAGGCAGTGGGGATGCAGGATCTCATAGGCGTGAACTTCGATACGTTCAGGACCGTGACCAGTTTTTCCTGGCTGGCGCCGGGTGCCCGGCAGCAAGGCCTGGGACGTGAGATGCGAGCGGCCATCCTTCACCTTGCCTTTGAAGGTTTCGGGGCGGCGCAGGCGAGCAGTGAAGCGTTTTTCGACAACGTGGCGTCCAACCGCGTGTCTGAGGCACTGGGTTACCAGGCGAACGGCCATGACTGGGCCACCCGGCGAGGTGAGCCAGCCGTATTGAACCGCTGGCGACTCACGCGGGACGTCTGGGCGTTGGATCGCCGGAGCAACATTGAATTGGTGGGCGTCGAAGCCTGCAAACCTGTCTTATTTATTCAATAGATCAAAGTTTTATAGGGATGCGTGTCAACTCTCCAAATCACTCCTGGATGCTGTTTCTGTGCTGCGCTCCGCAGCGACGCGCTTTTCTAAACGATTTTTCTTCCATCGGGCCGACATATGTCTGGTGGCACTGTCGATCTATGCAATCAATCTTAGATGAAGCGTATGGATTTATCTGTTAATCGGTGAGAGACGGCTCTGAACAAGCGGCATAACGTCCAATCGCAGTGGGTCCTTGAGTGACGCATACCAAGCCGTGGAGAGAGCATATACGGGCGACAGGGCTGGAGAAGCTGACTCAGAGGCTCGTTTGATTCGCTGTCAGGATCGCCGGACGCGCAACGTCACGGCTGTCGTAACACAGGCGCTTTGGAGCTTTGCCCTCATGGCGCAGGAGGTTCAAGGGTCCCTGGCGGCTCCAGGGCGGGAACCAGGCTTTGGACCGTATGACGGCCCGTCTCTCGCGTTGGTCATCAAACACTCGCCCTGGCGCCACTTCCCACGCTGCGGCACAGGCCCCTCCTTGTTGACAGGGGTATGCCCCTGATGGGGGTAAAACCCGATCACACGTTGATTCAACGTATGGGATGTGGTTCAATTCTCCCCATCAGTACAGTTCCCTCAGGATCTGGCTGGTAGAGGCAATGATGCGTGGTCCTGTATGCGGGCACCTGGGACACGCGGAGCCAGTGGTGCGACCGACTATCTGTCATGCCGTCGAGAAGATGACGGCGTCCTCAACCCCGGCACGGGGAGAGCGCTGACACGGCGCTTGGGAGCACCAATGAGAACAATCGTTCGAAGTGAGTCGGTGGCAGGATTGGCGCTGACGGTTCGCATTACCTTTGACGGTGGCAAGGCCCACGGCACCATTGCGCTAGGCAACGATGTCCCTGGTGGTGATGGAATCTGGGTTCAGGCGAGCTCCATGGATGACGCCGTCACGGAAATTATGACGCAGGTCCGGCAACTGGCCATGAACTGCTATGAGCAGTACCGCATGGCCGATTTGCGCAATTCGGCGGTGCAGTTTTTGCTGCCCGTCAGTGAGAGCGGTCATGCCAGCGCCTTCGACTGTTGGCTCCTGAATCGGCTGATCGCGCGGTGCCCAGCCTTTCAGGTCGACTGGACACCGCTGCCGGGATCGGCAGCAAACTTCCGACTGGTCTGCGAGGGCCTGCTCATCTCCGTCGAGGTGGCCTCTGCACACAACCCTCAAACCATCTGTTCGGGCATCGTGACTGCGATTGATGCCTACACGGTCATGACAGTGGTCCGTGGACTTATGCGGCAATTGCCCGCTTCTGTCTCTGAAGCGGCGGATTGAGGAAGAGATGATCTCCCGCATTTTTCTGCTGATGACCGCGTTGACGCTGGGAGCTTGTGGCAAGTCACCTCCACCCACAGGCTCCATGCGTCCGCTGTCCACCGCTGTCCTTTCGGCTTCCTCTTCACAGCCCTCGGCAGGACACGTCTTTTCGTCCAGTGGAGCCCGCCTGTGGGCGGAAGGGGCTCGTCTCTGGGCCGAAGGCGAGACCTCGCTCCCTTCGGGCACCCCAGACTGGCGGCAACAGGTCAACGTCCATGAAGCCCAGGCCCGAGCGGTTCAGGGGGGGAAAGGCGTGACCATTGCCCTACTCGACTCAGGGGTCGACTTTACCCATCCGATGTTGCATGGAGTCCTGTTGCCTGGCCATGATTTCGTCGATGACGATCAGAACGCTTCGGAACAGGGCGACGAGACCAGCCGCATCTACGGACACGGCACTGCCGTCGCTGGCGTTTTGCATCAGATGGCACCCGCAGCCAGCATCCTACCGCTCAGGGTTCTAGGAACCGATGGATCTGGTCAAGCAGCCCACGTGGCCCAGGCGATTCGACTGGCGGTCAATCAGGGCGCAAGGATCATCAATCTGAGTGTTGCCGGGCCAGTTTCGAGCGAGGGCGTCCGGGCCGCCCTCCAGTACGCCGCCTCAAGGAACGTTCTGGTGGTGGCTGCCAGTGGGAATAATGGTGGAAGTGTGCCTCAGGCTCCTGCAGACGCCCTGAACCAGAAGAATCGGCTTGGCGCTTTCGGCACCTCGGTGACTGCAGTGGATCGCGACGGCAATTTGCCCAGTTGGAGTAATCGCGGAGGTGAAGTCCAGGCACCCGGGGTTGACATTCAAACGTCCTATCCTGACCGCCGCATGGTAACGGCCAGTGGTTCGTCGTTTGCCGCCCCTGTGGTCAGTGGCGCCCTGGCCCTCGCGCTTGCGCAGGGGAAGGAGGCTCAGACCCTGGCGGCCCAACTCTCCACGGGAAAACTGCTCGACGCAGAGGCTTTGCTGAAATGATACGTGCGGCCACGTCCGCCAGATTCCCTCCTCAACCCATGCAGAGCTTGTGTGATCAGCTTCTGGGTCAAGCCCGGGCCTTACGGGGGGAAGATGACCTGCGGGCCATCCTGCTCTTTGAACAGGTGGTGGTGCTGGCCCGGAAACAGAACACGCCCACCACACTCGCCGATGCGCTCAACGGCTTGGCGGGTCTGGAACACGCCCGTGGCGACAGTCCCGGCGCGCTGCTGCACCTCGAAGAAGCGCTCGCAATACGGGAAGCGGCGCAAGACCATGAGGGCGCGGCAGTCGTGCTGTGCAACCTCGGCGCCGTTTATCTGGACCTGGGAAGCTTCAACACAGCGCTGGAGCACCTGTTGCGTGCGCAGGCAACCTCACTGGAGACGACGCCGGCGCGCGCGGCGGTGATGGCTGGCAACCTCGCCCGGACCTATGACGCCCTCAATATGCGCGGTGAAGCCCTGGCCTGCTCGACACAGGCGCTGCAACTGACGCAAAACGCTGGACTGGACACTGCTGAGGCTGCGGTGTCTATCAACCACGCAGATCTGCTGCGTCGCCACGGCGACTTTGCGCAGGCGGGCGCATTACTGGAACGGGCCCTTGCCCTGGTCGAACGCTGCGGCATCCTGACCGCCAGCGCATTCCAGGGCCTGGGCCAGCTGCGCCGCGACGAGGACCGCCTGCCTGAAGCGCTGAGTGCCTTTCAGTCTGCGCTTCACTTCGCTGAGGAGGAACAGGATCTCGATGCGATTCTGGAGGCGCGCTGCGGAGTCGCGCAGACCCTGCTGCTGCTGGAGCGGCCCCAGGAGACGTTCGCCCTGCTTGAAGCGGCCCTAAGGGATGCCCAGACCAGCGGACGCGCGCGAACCTACGTCGGCGCGTTGAAGCTGCGCGCCCGGGCAACCGAGCAATACGGGGACCTGAAAGAGGCCCTCACACGGTGGCAGCAGGCGCATGCTGCCGAGACAGAGGTGCTCCGCGCCGAGGCAGAGAGGCGCACCATGGAATTGACTGCGCGCGGCGAACTGGAAAAGGCTCGCGCCAGGCTCGAACGGGAGCAGGCGCGCTATGAGGCGGAGCGTGACGCCAAGGAAAAGCAGGCCAGGGAACAGATGGTCCGCTTGAAAGAGCTGGAACGCCTGGCCCTTTACGACGCGCTCACGCAGCTTCCCAATCGTCTGCTGCTCTCCGAGCGAGTCAACGCCGCCCTGAAAAGCGCCGCTCAGCAGGGAAAGCAGGTGACGATTGGCGTTCTCGATCTCAACAAATTCAAGCAGGTGAACGATACCCATGGTCACCAGACAGGAGACCTGCTGCTTCAGCAAGTCGCTCAGCGGTTGACCGACGCTGTGGACTTCAGCCACACCGTGGCCCGGACGGGCGGCGATGAGTTTGTGGTGTTGATGCCCGGAGTCGATGACCGGGACACGCACGAGGTCGCCCGGCGATTATTACAGGTTTTTGATGACCGGTTCTACCTTGACGGGATCGAACTTGCCATGCGGCCCAGTCTGGGGCTGGCGCGTTATCCTCAGGACGCTTCGGATATGGCTGGCCTCCTGGAGCGTGCCGACCATGCGATGTACCGCGCCAAAGCTCGAGGCAGCGGCTTCGAGTTTGGAGACGTCTCGGTTGGGCTTGCGCCAGCGACCCTGGAGGCCGCACTGCACGGCGCGCTGAGGGCCGGTGAAATGCATCTCGAGTATCAACCTCTCGAGGACGATGGTGGGCGCTGGACCGCAGTGGAGGCGCTGCTGCGCTGGCGCAGTCCCATCTACGGGAACGTCACGCCTGACCAGTTCATGCCGCTGGCCGAGCGGAGTGGCCTGAGTCTGTCCCTGGGTGAATGGACCCTGAAACAGGCGTGCGCTGAGCTGGCGCGCTGGCCGTCCTTGCTGGTGGCTGTGAACATCTCCGCACGTCAGCTGGCTGATCCTGGCCTGCCACATCACGTTCAGCGGGCCTTGCAGGAGGCCGGAGTCGCCCCGGAGCGTCTGGCCCTGGAGGTGCGTGAAGAGGAGGTGGCCCGCGCGCCGGAGAGGTCGCACCTGGCCCTCGCCGAATTGCGCGCACTGGGCGTCCAGCTGACCCTGGATGATTTCGGGGGAGGCCATGCCAATTTTGCGGGCCTGCCCCAGCTTCCTGTCCACGCCGTGAAGCTCGACCGCGCCCTCGTTCACGGAATGGAGACCGGGGCACGGGAACTCGCCCTGGTCCAGGCCGTCACGGATCTTGCCCGGGCCCTGGACCTGATCGTGATTGCAAAGGGCGTCGAGACCTCAGCCCAGCGCACGCATTTGAAAGCGATGGGCGTCAGGAGGTTGCAGGGCTTTCTCGTGGCTGCTCCCCTGAGTTTGGACGCCTTCCGTCGCTACATGAACGCCCACGTAGGCACATCGGTTCGGTCAGAATCACTGGCATCGTAGGAGCGGTGACGGTGTGGCGGCTGAACCTCAGCAGGGCCACAAGAGATCAACGGGCGGCTTGAAGTCCGAGCCGCCCGTTGATCTCTTGTGATTCTCCTGTAGTTGAGTGGCCACAACCGCCCGCATTCTGTGCCCGGCAGGCCACAGCAGAGCGGCTGCGCTCAGATTCCAGCCTGCGTGGGGCCACTCCGGCTATCGGCTACGCGGCCAGGAGCTCAGGGGATAATTGGAGGGTCATGCGTTAGTGTTTCTTTTTCCAATCGGCGGAGAAGGCGTCCATTTGAGACACGACCTCTGCCCTGAGCTTGAATGTCAGATTTTCCACGCTGGCGGCGGTGTCATAGCCGGTCTCGCTCCACAGCGTTACGAACTCGAAATTGCCGTCATAGTCGAAGCTCTCGTTCTGGAGGTTCTCCAGCGCCTTCGTCTGTATGCCGGGGGCAATCAGGCTCAACGTGGCCGCATACACCAGCCCGCCGCTCCCCTCGTTGCCCGCCGTCACCTGGAACGACAACCACGCGGGGCACGCGGTGTAACTGCCTCCCGGCTTGCCCAGTTTGAGGGAGACGCCGAGCTGATTGAGGACGTCCTGGGCAGCCTGGGTGAGCTTGGCGTCTGACTGGCCACGCAACTGAACTTCGGCGCGGCCGACGCACACCTGATCGGGACCGAAGGGTTCGAGGTTGGCGGGCAGTCGGGAGGCGGACACGGGGGTGAATGTGGCGAGAGCCAGGATCAGAGAGAGGACGTGTTTCATGTGATTCTCCTTCAAAGCGAGTGGCTGGCATGTGGACCGTGGGGCGGAGGGAACAGTCAGATGAACTTCCAGTAGACGTATGCACGGCCAGGAGCGCCGCCGCTCGTCCCCTTGCAAAGGGTCCCCGAGGGAGTGAAGTGAACGGTCGCTTCGCCCGCATAGTGCCCGTCGGAATCGGAAACCTGGAGGGGTTCGCGTTTGCCGGTTGCGCTGATGAACGTCGCCTTGACACGGTAGGTCCCGATGGGCACGTCGAGGACCATGCCCCGGGCAGGGGCGCGCCTGGTCAGGGGCTTGCCTGCGCTGCCGTCGATCAAGGGGCCCACCGGCGTGAGCTGAAGCTCGATTTCGTCATTCTGGGTGGCCCAGCGTTCCTGACCGAACCCGGCCATCAGGGGGAGGCTGCCGCCGAAATAACCCAGGTCGCTGTAGTCCTCATTGCCGGGAATGCGGCCCGAGAGCTGCCAGCGAAAGTTGCGAATCAAACCGTCCCGCGGGTTGAAGGTGTTGTAATCCGACGTCTTGGGGTGGGCAAGGCGGGAGCAAAACATTTTTCCCTGGTACGGCACCTGCAACCACGCGAGGGCCTGGTAACCGACGGGTGGAAGACCCGTGACCTCGTAGCGGCCCTGTTCATCGGTCAGCACCTCGGCGACGCCGGTGGTGACGACAGGTTTGATCCACACCTGAACGCCTTCCAGCGGCTGTCCACGGGAGTCAAGGACCTGGCCCTGCACGCTGCCGGGGACGGGCTTGCCGGGTACGGCGAGGGCAGAGCCTGCCGTCAAGGCGAGGAGTACGGCGGCCACCTTGGTTATCGATTTCGTTTGCATTTGTCTCTCCTTATCGCTGCGGGCCTGCCCGGAACGGTGTGCCCGGGAAAGGTGCGCCGAGCGTAGAACCCCCCCCCTGATTCCCGCGTGACTGATGTGAAAGCCCCTCGGTGGGCAGCACCGGTGCCCAAAAGAAGGCCCCGCTCGTCCGGCGCACCCGTTTGCGGCGCTGCCCGGGAAGGCGTGGCCGAATCACGTGCGAATCAGACCGGGTTGTCTACGGTGCAGGAGCCAAGAGGCAAGGAGGTTCCATCCATGCACAAATTCACCCTGATCAGCGCCGCTCTACTCGCCGTCAGCCTGTCCGCCTGCACCACCAGCGGCGGCATCCCCGCCGTTCTCGTCAAGACCGTCGAGTTAACCCTGTCCAGTGCCAGCGTTGAGGTGGGGAAAACAGTCACCCTCACCGCCACCGCGAAGGACGAGGAGGGCAAGACTGTCCCCGATGTCGCGTTTGCCTGGAAGTCGAGCAGCGAGACCGTGGCGAAAGTCGATGGCAGTGTGGTCACGGGCATAAGCGCGGGCACCGCTGCGATCACCGCCAGCGCGAGCGGCGTCACGAGCGCTGCGGCGACCGTGACGGTCACGCAGCCGGGGCCGCAGCCCGGCAGCAGCTTTGACCTGACGCTCTCGGGTGACAAACTTCCCGTGATCACCGGCACGAGTGCCAGCGTCACCGTGACGGTCACGCGTAAAAACGGCTTTACCGGACCCGTGACGCTGAATCTGGCAGGATTGCCCGTTGGTGCGAGCGCCACCCCCGTCACCGTCGCGGCAGACCAGTCCACCGCTACCGTGACCGTGAGCGCGGCGGCCACCGCGCCACACTCCCAGCCGACCGCTGTCACCCTGACCGGCACCGGGACGGATGCGGCCAAGGTCAGCCGGACCATCACCGTGACCGTGCGCGGCCCGGCGGGCAGCCTGGACACCACTTTTGGAACGGGCGGCATCGCGGTCACGCCGGTTGGCGCGGGAGAAGACGTGCCCTACGCGCTGGCCCTGCAGAGCGACGGCAAACTGATCGTGGCGGGAAGCAGTACGGGCAACGTTTCCGACGACTTCGCAGTCGTTCGGTACACCCGGGACGGGGAGCAGGACACCACGTTCGGCAACGGAGGCAAGGTCATCATCGACTTTGCGGGCAGGTCAGACACGGCGCGTGCCGTGGTCGTGCAGGGCGACGGCAAGATTGTCGTGGCGGGCAGCGCGACCAACGCCGGGAACGAGGAACGCTTCGGCGTGGCCCGCCTGACCACGAACGGCACGTTGGACACGAACTTTGGGGTGGGCGGCAGGGTCGTGACCGCCTTTGCCGGCAGCAGCGCGGACCGCGCCTCGGCGATTCTGGTGCAGCCGGACGGCCGTGTGGTGGTCGGCGGCCAGGCGAGCTTCGCCAGCAGCGCCTCAGGGGTGGATTTCGCCCTCGCCCGTTACACCGCCGCTGGCGCGCCCGACGCCAGCTTCGGGACCGGTGGCCAGATCACGACCGCGATGAGCACCGGAAACGCGAAAGACACGGTGCGCGCTCTTGCCCTCCAGGGCACCGGAATCGTCGCGGTGGGGGGCGAGGGTGACTTCAAGGCGGCGCGGTACACCGGCTCGGGGACGCTCGACGCAGCCTTTGGCACCGGCGGGAAGGTCAGTGCGGTGTTCGGCGGCAACATTGGCGGGGCGAACGCTGTGGTGGTCGACGCCCAGAACCGGCTGCTGCTGGCGGGCGACAGTCAGAACGACACCGCGGTGGCGCGGCTGACCGAGAACGGCGCGCTCGACGCCAGCTTCGGGGACAGCGGCAGGAAGGTGCTGGCCCTGAGTGCGGGCAACTGGGACGCGGCAACAGGCCTGAGCGTGCAGACCGACGGCAAAATCGTGCTGGGCGGCTGGGTGTACGAGGGCAATTCGTCAGCAGGCAACTTCGCCGTGACCCGGCTCGGCGCAAATGGGCAACCCGACAGCGGCTTCGGGCAGGGGGGCACGACCATCACGCCGGTTGCCCCTGGCAGCAAGGCAGACGAGGCGAGGGCCGTGGTCCTCCAGTCCGATGAGCGCATTCCCGCCACCCGCATCGTTGCGGCGGGCCTGCGCAACGACAGCAACCAGGACTTTGCGCTGACCCGGTTCTGGCCTTAAGCCTCCCTGCGGCCCCGTCCCTCGCCCCCGCACCTTCCAGGAGACCCCCATGCGTACCCTCACCGCCCTGCTGCTCGGCCCGGCCCTGATCCTCAGCGCGTGCGCGGCGGCGCCCAGTGCCAGTCCGCCGCCGTCTACCCAGCCGCCCGGCCCGTCCCGGCCGATCCCACCCTCTCCAGTCGGCACGCCGGTTGGGTTGCCCATCACGGCGGTGATCGGTGCCGCCGGAGGGCAACTGCAATTGCCCGGCGGCAGCGTCACGATCGACATTCCCGCCGGAGCCCTGAGCGCCGATCAGCTGGTGGGCATCCAGGAAATGACGAACACAGCCGCTGGGCAGGTGGGCAAGGCCTACCGCCTGACCCCGGAAGGCACAAGCTTTGCCAGACCTGTACGCCTGACCTTTCGGTACACCGACGAGGAGGTGGTCGGCCGCGCACCCGAGGAGCTCAGTCTGGGCTACCAGGATCACGCCGGGGTCTGGCAGATGTACCGTCAGCCAGCGCGCAATCTCGCGGCCAAGACCGTTTCGGTTGAGATCAATCACTTCAGCACGTGGTCACTGCTGGCAGGACTGCAGCTCCTGCCCCTTCAGGCGAAGGTCAGGGCCGGGCAGACCGTGCAGCTCAGCGTGGTGGACTGCACGGACGACAGTGAACTCGACCCGGACAGCCTGACGGTCCCCATCTTCGAGTGCGCCCCCGCCCCCCTCGCCTTTACCGCCAAGAACTGGTCAGTGAACAGCACGCCTGGGGGCAGCAGCAGCGTGGGCACGGTGGTGGGTGCCGGGGTCCGCGGCACGGCCACGTACACCGCGCCGGGCAAGAAGCCCAGCCGCAACCCGGTGGCGGTATCGACACAGGTCACGGACCTCTCCGGCCAGACGTTCACGCTGCTCTCCAACGTGACGGTCGAGGACGGCCAGGCGTGGCAGGGAACCGTGACGTACACCGAAACCGCCACAAAGGCCTGGAACGCGGCAGCTCCCTGGGTGGGCGGCGGCCAGGCAACTTACGAGAACAAACATGTCTACACGGTCACGGGCTCCGAGGTCAGCGACGGGTCCCTGAACCTGGCCCTCGAACAGTCGGGCACCGCCACCTATAACCTGGAAGACCACCAGGAGTGGAAGGTCTACTCGGTCTGCCAGGCGGGCGGCCCCGAGATGTTGCGCGAACATCACATCACCGACCTCAAGTACAGCATGACCGGCTTGCTCAAGGCAGCAGTGAAGGCGGATCTCCGCGTCGTGGACGGTGAGTACCGGTTCACCGTAAACACCGCCTACGGACAGATGGGCGGCCCCTACACCAAGTGGAGCTGGTACAAGCTGTACTGCGGCGGTGGTGGGCAGGACGACCGGATAAACCGCACGGAGACGTACCCGATGTCCGCGAGCATCGACCGCGTTCTGGCAGGGCGGGTCGGGCCGAACGGTGAGATCAAGGGGTCGTACGAGGCCAGGGGCCAGATGCTGAATCTGCCCACGACCATCCGGGTGGAATGGAACCTTTCGCCCGGGACGAAATAAGGAGGGAACCAACATGAAAACAGCGCCGCACCAACCCCCAGCGTCCGCCCCGTCCCCGGTCCTCCCTTCGCGGCCCATCCTGGTCGTCGGTGCCAGCGGGGCCATCGGTTCTCAAGTCGTGCGCGCACTGGTCGCCCGGGGAGCCAGAGTGCGGGTCCTCATCCGCTCGCTGGAAAGGGGCGCGGACCTGCCGCCCCAGGTCGAGCGCGTGGTGGGAACCCTGGAGGACTGCCAGGCCATCGCCCGGGCCATGCGCGGCGTCCACGCGGCCTTCTACGTCTCGCCCCACGACGAGCGCGAGGAACAACTCGCCGAGAACTTCGTCCGCGCGTGTGAGCTCGAGGGCGTGCGTCTGGTCTTTTCCGGTGTCCACGCGGACGGGAAGAATCGACTTTCCCGCCTGATCCAGCGAACCGTTTTCGGCCTGTTGATGCCTCATTACAAGCCCAAGTTGCGCCTCGCTGAACGGGTCCGTACCTCGCGCACGAACCCAGTGGTCCTGGTTCCCGGCAACTACTTCCAGATGGACGAGGTGAGCCGCGAAGAGCTGCTGGCCGGACGTTACCCTCTTCCCCTGGGTCTGGTTCCCCGCGTGGACACCCGGGATGTGGGCGAGGCGGCGGCCCGGGCCCTGCTTGATCCCAGCGTCCCCTCCGGCGGTTACGCGCTCGTGGGCCCAGAGTCGTTGAGCGGAGCCCAGACGGCGGCCCATTGGAGCGAGGCACTGGGTCAGCTGGTGTCGTATACCCCCGACCTTGCCGTGATGGACGCCCTGTTCAGCCGGGCTTACGGGGCGCGCAAGGCACTTGACTGCCAGAAGAGCTACCGGATGGTCGGCAAAGTGAAGGTGCGGACGTCCCCAGCCGATCTCCAGCAGACCACCTTTCTGCTGGGCCGCCCACCGCGCTCCCACGCCGAGTACGCCCGCGAAGTGGCGGCGCTCTGGCGGGGTGCCGTGCCGATCCCCGCCGCCGCGTACCCTCTCCCGTCAGCTGCCTCCTGAGGGCAGACAGGGGTGCATGCCCCGCACGCGCCGCTCCACTTGCGCCGGGGGGGCGCGTGGTCATGCTCCCGGAGCTGGCACCCACGTGACCACAGGGCCTGTTTACCCCGGCTCCAGGCTGCGGACCGTTGTCGGCCGGGTTTTCCACTGGGCGCCCCACTGCAGCCAACGGACAGGTTTATCTCTGAATGTACGTCGGCGAGTTTGTTGTCTAAGATGTCTTCATGCTCACAAGCAGGAAAGTGCCGGAGGGTGGGCGCGGATGACGGTGGAGGCGTCACTGGGAGTCTGGCAGGCCACCCTGCTGGGCGGGGCAAGCCTGAGTGGGCCGGGTCTGGCGCGGACAGCACTGGAACGCAAGATGGCAGCCTGCTTCGCCTACCTGGTGCTGGAGGGGCCAACCTTCCGTGCCCGGCTGGCTGACCTGCTGTGGCCCGACTCGCCCGAGGCGACTGCACGGAACAACCTGTCGCAGATGCTCAGAAAGGTTCGCCTGACCACCGGGCGGGAGCTGATCACGTCGGGCAATCCGCTCGCCGTGGTGGATGATCTCGACGTGGACGCCGCGCGGCTGCGCGACCTGTTCGCCCGGGGGCAGTACTCGGAACTGCTCGATTTAGACGCGTCGCTGTTGCCAGGGCTGAACTACGACGATTGTCCTGACCTGGATGACTGGATGCGCTCGCAGCGCGAAATGCTGGCGGCTTGGCGGGTACAGGCACTCATGCACGAGGCGGCGCGGCTGGAACGGGAGGGAGATCTGGGCGCGGCCTTGGAGACGGCGGGGCGGTTGCTGGACGCCGATCCTGTGTCTGAAGACGCCTACCGCCGGGTGATGCGCCTCCAGTACGCGCGGGGCGACCGGGCCGCAGCCCTGCGCGTGTACAGGCGCTGCGAGGAGATGCTGGCGCGTGAGTTCGGGGCAGGGCCACTGAGTGAGACCCGGGAACTCGCCCGGGAGATCGATGAGGGCACCCTGCATGTGCCGTCTGGGATCCAGCGGACCCGGCAGACACTACCGCTGTCGGTGCTGCGTCCTCCGAGGCTGCTGGGCCGCGAGCGCGAGTGGGCGATCATGGAAGACGCCTACGCGCGGGGCCTGTGGATCTATATTGGCGGGGAGGCGGGCAGCGGCAAGACGCGGCTGGCGCTGGACTTCGCCGCGAGCAAGGGCGAGACCCGCGTGAATTCCGCCCGGCCAGGTGACCAGGCCCAGCCGTGGGCGACGACCATCCGTCATCTGCGCGAAGGGTTACGCCAGCGGCCCGACGCTCCGCTGGAACCGTGGGTCCGTTCCGAACTGTCGCGGCTGCTCCCCGAACTGGCCGTCCAGGGCCAGGTACTTCCTCCACTGGTGAGTGAGGAGGAGGTGCTGCGGCTGCGTCAGGCCGTTCTGATGTTTCAGCTGACCCTCCACGAGGGCACCCGCACCAGCGTGGCCGACGACTGGCAGTATTTCGACCAGCAGACCAACACCAATGGGCTGTACCTCTTCGGCGCCGCTGGCCGGGCCTACAGCTCGCGCAGTCTGCCGCCCCTGATCATCACCTACCGGCCCAGCGAATTGCCGCCGGAGAGTTCGGCAGTGCTGCGCGACACCGTGGCCCAGGGGCTTGCCGTGAACATCGCGCTGGGTCCCCTGGACAGCGACAGCCTGCGGGCGCTGATGGACGACGTGGGGGTGCCGGATGATCCGGTCACGCGGGGCCGCCTGATCCGGCACACCGGTGGCAATCCGGTTTTCCTGCTCGAAACCGTCAAGCACCTGATCGAGACTGGCCAGTTCGGCGCGCGTCTGCCAGAGCGTCTGCCGCTGCCTGTCAAGGTGGCGCAGGTCATTGAGCAACGTCTGGGGGGCCTGTCCACCCCTGCGCTGCAGGCGGCTCGGGCAGCGGCCATCTTGCAGCGCGACTTCACGGTGGACCTAGTGGCGGACATGCTGGGGGCACCTTTGATGGAACTGCTCGAAGCCTGGGAAGAACTGGAGGCGGCACAGGTCGTGCGCGGCGACGGCTTCTGGCACGACTTGGTCTATGAGGCGGTGGCTGCGCAGATTCCAGGCTCGGTTCGAACCTTGCTGCACCGCAACGCCGCGCGTGCGCTGGAACGCTCCAGTGCCGATCCCCTGCGGACCGCCGAGCACTGGCTGAGCGGGGACAACGCGCAGGCCGCCCTGCCCCATCTACGCGCGGCCGAGCGTGCGGCGCGCGACAATTTTCGCCTGGACGACGCCCGGGAGTTGAGCGCGCGTATCGCCCTGATTCAGGAGGAGACCGGGGAGCCTGACCCATCGGGGGTCGTCTCGGACAGCCTGCCATTGCCCACGACCACTTTCCACGGCCGCGAGGCCGTCCGGAATGAGGTGGAGGGCCTCCTCGCCGACGGGACCCGCCTGCTGACCCTGACCGGGCCTGGCGGTGTGGGCAAGACGCGGCTCGCGCTGGAGGTGGCCCGTGCGGTGGGGACGCGCTTCCCCGACGGCGTGGCCTTTGTGTCTCTGGCGGATCTCAACGACCCACAGGTTCTGCCCGCGGCGCTCGGCAACGGTCTGGGTCTCCCGCTGGGGGGGCAGGAGGATCCGCTCGCGGCGCTGGGCCGGGCGCTGGCGGGGCGGCGGCAATTGATCGTCCTCGATAACCTGGAGCAGGTGGTGGAGGGGGCCGCCGCCCTCACGCAGGTGCTGCGGGCCGCGCCGGGAGTTCAGGTTCTGGTGACCAGCCGGGTGCCGCTCTCGCTGTCGGGTGAGCGGGTGTATGGGGTTGAGCCGCTGCCGCTCCCTGCGGCACTCGGGAGCGACCCACAAGAAGCCTTGTCACGGTCTCCGGCGCTCACGCTGTTCGTGGACCGCGCGCAGGCGGCCAGCCCTACGTTCTGCCTCACGCCCCAGAACCTTCCGGTGATCAGCGCCATCCTGCGGCGGCTCGACGGCCTGCCTCTCGCCATCGAGCTTGCAGCGGCCAGGCTGCGGACCATGCCGCCAGCTGCACTCTGGGGCCGCCTGGAGCGGACGCTTCCTTTGCTGGTTCATGGGCCGCGTGACCTGCCCGACCGGCACCGGACCCTGCGCGCCACCATCGCCTGGAGTGTGGCCCTCCTGCCCGAGGCCGAACAGACGCTGCTCCGGCGGCTGGCGGTGTTCACCGGGGGCTGGACCCTGGACGCCGCCGAACAGGTGGCCGATCCCGGCGGCACACTTGACGTCCTTGAACGGCTCGGTACGCTGATCGAACACAGCCTGGTGCGCTGGACAGAGAACGCCAGCCTGGAGCCGCGTTACACGATGCTCGCCACTGTGCGCGAATACGCTCTGGAGCAGCTGGAGGCGGCGGGGGAGCTGGCAAAGGTTCAGGGACAGCATGCAGCGTTCATGCTGGACTTCATGCGCCGCGCCGCAGAGGGAGTGAGCGGCCCCACACAGAGGCGCTGGGTGCAGGACCTGGATGGGGAGATCGGCAATGTCTTTGCCGCGCTGAACACCCTGACGGTTGCCGGGCAGTTGGAGGACGCGGCCGAACTTGCCGAGCTGATCTGCCTGATGTCCCCCCTGAACGCGTGGTTTATCGAGGGTCCTCAGGCCCTGACACCATTTCTGGAGCACCCAGCGCTGGCCACACTTTCAAAGCGGGGTCAGGCGCGTGTCGCACTGGCACGCGGCATGCGCGCGTTCTGGCAGCGGGACATGGCCGGGATCGCGACCCACATGGCCGAAGGCACCCGGCGGTACGCTGCTGAGGGTGTGGTGGTGGGGCAGGTTCTGACCCTCGGCTACCGCACGCTCGTCCTGATGCACAGCGGAGACTTCGCCGAGGCCGAGCGGCTTTCACGCGAATCGATCACCGTGGCCGAAGCGCATGGTGACCCCTTCATCACGACTATGGCCCTGCACGCGCGGATGCAGGTGCCTCAGCACCACCAGGACGCAGCCGAGATCACACGCCTCGCGTGGCGAATGCACGAGGTGGCCTTGGAAACCGACAGCACGTACATCCTCATGATGGCCCGCGTTCACCTTGCCCGGGGCGAATGGCTCGCCGGGCGGTTCGAGGAGGCCACGGCGCACCTGATCCAGGCCGGACAGCACGCCGCCGCCCTTGACTCGGAAACGGGGCGGTTGGCCGTGCTGACGGGCTGGGTGCAGTTGGCCCTGGCGCGGGGCGAGGGCCGGGTTCTGGGATGGCTTACAGGCGTGCTGGGGCGTCAGTGCGAGCAGCAGCCCTCTGCCTGGGACAGTGAGGTCGGCGCGGCGCTCATGCAGGCGGAACGCTCCGCGCCGGCCCTGCTGGGCCCGGAGCTGTTCGGCCGCCTACGGGAGCGTGGGCGGGAGTTCAATCTTCAGGAGGCGCTGACCCAACTGGCGCGGGGGCAGGGCCGCCCAGACCTGGACCTCTAGGCTGGGCCGCCGGAAGACGCCCGCTTGGAATGGGTTGGCCTCCTGGTTCTTCAAGTGTGGGCTGGTAGCCGGAAGGCAGAGGGTGGGAAATGCTCCTCAGCAAGGGGTTTTCTGGTCATATGATGCTCCGTTGTCGCTGCGGACATAGGGGCGCAATGACCAGACATCATCCCTTCCCCTGAAGACGCTGCTCGGTGGCGGAGCAGCATCTCCAGAGGTTGACCATACTGGCTGGTTGGGATTCGGCTTACTTCTGTGCGCTCTTCTCCACCACCGTGAAGGGGCGGATCATTCCCAGCGCGGCGTGGGGCGCTCCCGCGTTCGCTGGGCTGGGAATGCCGCACAGCATCAGATAATCCCCAGGTACTAGGTTCAGGTGCACATAGGAGGTCCGGCCATTCGTCACGGCCTGCGCCCCACCTGCCGGGATGATCGGCATGGGTCCCTCGGGCTTTTGCAGGTAGGCGGCCACGTCCTCCATCGTCTTCCCCGGCGCGAGGCGGAACACCAGCATCTCGTGCCCCTCTGGGCCAGCATTGGTGACCTCCCAGACCTGCACCCCCTCGGTGATCGTGACTCCCTTGGGCAACTCGAAGCCAAAGTCCACGAGCTTGACCTTGAGGTCTGCTTTGGGCAGCTCGGCCCGGGCGGCGTCTGCCGGGGCCTGCGTCACCTGGAAGGCGCTCACCATACCCAGCGCGAGGTGAGGCACACCGTTAGCATCGGGCACGAAACACAGTTCCAGGTACGTGCCAGGTTCGCTGAGATTGACGGTGATCTGCTGCGACTCGCCGGGCAACAGCATCCCCACGCCGCCGGTCATCTCGACGCTGGCAAGGGCGGTGCCCTCGTTCTCCTGCAACTTCGCCAAGAATCCCTCCTGGGTCATTCCAGCAGGCAGACGGACGAGCTGCATATGGTGGGGTTCCTTGCCGGTGTTCTTCAGTTCGAAAGTCGTCCAACCGGTCGGCACGCTCGTGGGGGTCACGAAGGTGTAGTCCTGGCTTTGCACCTGCACGCTGCTCCCACCATGGGAGTGTCCCTGGTGCGCCAGGGCGGGCGCAGCGAGCGCGGCGATGAGGGCGAGGGTCAGCAGGCGGCGGAAAGCGTGGGTTTTCGTCATGGTGGTTCCTCCTGGGCCAGGGTGGGGAAGCTCTCCCTGATCTGAGGGAAACCGTAAAAGGAGACGTCTGATTGGAGCGTGATTGCTTCTGGGGTGCCGCTGTGCCTCTGCCCGGCGGCGTCACGCTGCGTGGCCGAACTCCTGGGCTTTTGTCTTCGGGTGTGACACCAGGACAGACCCATGGACGCGCCCCGACGAGCGCCCCCTGCCTCAAGGGCGGAAGGCGGAGAGGACCACAGGGCCAGCCGTCAGGAAAGAGAAGGAAACTGAGCCGGCGTGGCCGTGCCGAAGGTTCTCCTTTGGAGAGCGCCGGAGGAATGGGAAGAGGATGGGTGGCCGATCATGGGCCAGTCAGCAGGGGTGCTTTACGGTGCGCTCAGCCGGGACTGCCCGGCTTGAAGGCGGCCTCTTTGCTGATCTGGCCGCCTTCCATCCATCCATTCACCTCTTCGCAGCCATCTGTCCCGTTTCTCCCCCGGCGTGCCGACGGCCCTGTACACCTGCGCAGCCCGCCATCTGGCTGACAAGGGGGCCGCCCGAGGGTCCCTCCTTCTCTTCCTAGTCACCCTGGAGGTCCGAATATGAATCACTTCATACACCCGCCGTTCCTGGAGCGCGAGATCTACATCCTGCGCATCTGGTACGAGCTCGATGGCTCGGAGGTGGTGTGGCGCGCCTCGGTCCTGCTGCCTCAGGGCGCGCAGCGCCGCCACTTCTCTACCCCGGACGCGCTAGTGGAGTTTCTGAATGTACGGGTGCGCGGCCCCAGGACAGATTGAGCCCCCGCTTTTCCATTCGCTAGAACCGTTCTGCCAGGACGACTGGAGAGCTTGTGTGGCCTGGGAGGCCAATCACGCGGGAATCAGGGCGCAGAACCTACGCTCCCCCTACCTTCCCTGTGTGGGAATGCGGAGTCGGCGCGCCGACTCCGCAAAGGGGTTCCCTATGTTTCAGCAGACTGCCAGAGCCGCTCTGACCCTCGCCCTCGTTTTCGCCTCAGCCGCCTCCGCCACTCGTGCCGGCGCCCCTATTGGGCCCCCCATGCTCGGCAGCTGGCTCTATGGCACCGTGTCCTCCACAGAGTATTACGACCGCACGACGAACAGATGGCAGGACGCCAGCGGCGCCTCCGAGATCCTCACCTTGACAGCGGACGGTCATTACGAGCGGACCCGGCTGCTCACCCTGACCACCTATAATTGCACCTCGAAACTCTTCATCTACGAGAAGGGCACGGCGAGGATCGAGGGAAACACAATCAGTTACCAACCGCAGGAAGGCGTGAACAAGGGCTACACCTGCACGCCGAGCAACAGTTGGAACACCTCCAAAATCAACCCGGAGACCTGGACCTTCCGCTTTGAGCGTCAGGCAAACGGGCAGGACGTGCTGGTGCTGAAGGGCGAACAGAGCGAACTTCACTACGGCCGCTACAAGCGCTGAGAACAGCCCGGCGAGGTGAGAATGGCTCGGACGCCGTTCTCGCCTCGCGCACGCTACCCCGGGCACGACAGGAGAACACTCATGCAGAGCACGACGCGGCGATGGAATCACAGAGAAGAGCTCCGAGCAGATCTCCCTCCGGTGCAGCAGGAAAGGCGGCGCCGCGTCTGGCCGCCGGGGCGGTTGAGGAGTCTGTGGATTGCCGTGGCCCTGGGAACGCTATCCGGCGCCCTGGCCGCTCCAGCGCCTGGCCTGAAAGGGGCCACGCTCTGCCTGAGCCCTACAATCACCGTGACACTCGGAAACGACACCGATATCCGGCTGGCTGGACTGGCGGACCGACTCTACGCCGAGGCCAGGGCACTTCTGCGGGCTGGGGGCGTAAAATATTCGGAGGAGCAGGTGTGCCGTCAGGCGAGTGCGGAGCTCACGCTGTCCGTCAGCGTGGTGCCTGGCGGGGGCGGCCTGGGTTCGGAGACGAGGGTTTCAGCGCGCGTGGATGATGAATCGGCCGACGGGCCGAACACCTGGCTGAGCAGCAGTGTGCTCCGCTGGTCGGCCGTCAAATACGGCAGTGCGAGACTTCGTGAGCCCGAGGTTACGGCACGGCTCTCAGGAGACACCCGGACCCTGCTGGGCCAACTCGTGAACGACTGGAAAGCTGCCAACCGCTGACCGGGACAGCTCAGTCAGCGGTTGAAGCGAAAACTCCTCTCCCTGCTCCGCCGCCTCGCGGAGCAGGGAGAGGGAGTGGGGAGTGCGGAACTCCCATGACCTGCCGTTCGTCACTCCACCTCCACGGTTCCTTGCATAAAGGGGTGGGGCAAGCAATGGTAGGTGAAACGGCCCGTCTGGAGGAAGGTGACGGTCACCCGTCCATGGGGGGGCAAGGCATGCTGTTGCTCCTTTCCGTCCAGTGTCACGATGACATGATGCGCGACGCTGTCGTGGTTTTCCCAGGTGACGCTCCCGCCCGCGCGCAGGCGGACGGCTTCCGGAGCGAACTCGAAGTTCGAGATGGCGATCACGGCGGAGGCGGTGCCAATCTCACTGCTTGGGGAAGGCGCATGAGCATGATCGTGCGCGCTTTGCGGCGCGGGTGTGCCATCGGCCTTCAGTGCCGGGCTGCCTGCCACATCAAAGTGCATGCCGCCCGGGTACTGGCCCCCGGTGGTGTTGGCGTTGCTGTTGTGATCATGCTAGGGGAAAGTTCCGTCTCGTCCCCTGACCAGCACGTCGTAGCGCTCGCCCGGCAGGATGGGCAGTGTGTCGGCGAGGTAGGGGAGAGGCAGATCATGCCCGTCCTTGGCGATGACCAGGAAGCTGGTGCCGTGCAGATGCAGGCTGTGCGGAAGGGCGCCCATGTGGATGAAACGTACCAGATGCGTCTCGCCCGACGGGATCTTAAGCTCCGGGATAAGCGGATGCGCCCTGCCGTTCACGAGAAATGCGTCGTACTGGGGTGTGTAGGGCAGCTTCGCCCCGTCATGGCGACTGTCCCATTCATCGAGAATCAGGGTGTGTTCCTTTGACCAGATCGGTATTTGGTCGGGTTCCTCCACGATCAGCGCCCCGTACATGCCCATGTCGAGGTGAACGTTGGTCTGAAAGTGGCAGTGGTAAGCATGCGTACCTGCCTCGGTAGCGACGAACTCGTAGGTGAAGGTCCCGCCGGGCCGCACCTCGTGGCTGAGGTGGGGTACACCGTCCATTTCCTGTGCCAGAGAGGTGATGCCGTGCAGGTGCAGGACGTGGGGCTGATCATGTGTGTTGACCAGGGTGATCTGGACACGCTCACCGACCTTGACGCGGAGTTCGGGGCCGGGGACGCTGGCGGGCTGACCCGGAAAGCCAAAGGCCCACTGCTCGACCTGTACGCCGGGCACGATTTCAGTTTGGATGCGGTGAACTTCGAGCGTGAATTCGTGGGTTCCACGCGTGGCCTGGGCCAGGGGCACGGTGCCTTCCGGGCGGGTGAGGAACTGCCGCACGATATCGGTGCGGGCAGACAGGCCCGGCGTCTCACCCCGCGCGGGAGCGGTGCCGAGCACCAGGGTGCCCAGCATGCAGGCACGGACAACAGGGATGATCCGGGGGCAACGTTTCATAGAGGGCTCCTTGTGCGAGGACGGCTGCGTGCCGCGCGTGACGGCAACGTATAAGGCCCGGCGTGATTCGGGCCTGATTGGCATGGAAGGGCTTGCCGGCCCTGCCAGAGCCAATGTCAAACTCCTTCAACCGCCGTGTAGAACCCGTGCAGGTGCCACCAGGAATTTCGTCGAGGTTCCCGCTGGCTCTGTATTCAGACAACAAAGGACTGAACTTGATGCGCCGTTCGCGGAAAGATCTCGTGGCAGACCTGGACACTGTTCGTGTCGAGCCACGCCTGGACAGCATCAGCGGTATCGGGAAGTCATGTCAGTCAGGCTTGGCAGCAGACGGTTATGGCAGTTGTTGGTGTGCAGAGCGTAGGAGGCCTTGGAAAGGCGGGTAGACTGAACTTCGGGCCACCTGCTGCACCGTCTCTTGCCATAACTTGAACGCAGCTTGTTGATGGGAGCGGGGGCGGTCGAGCGGGCGGGGTGGTGAAGGTTTTCCAGGCGGGCGTGCAGCTCAAAAAAGCCTTGCGCCCGTCGTTGTGATCCCAGTTCTCGCTGCTGAGGTTCCTGCCGACGGGTCGGGCGGTGGGGTTGTTAAAGCGAGCCGTGGAAACCATCTGGACGTGCTCCACAAAGCGGAGCACGGGAAGCTCGCGCAGGGCCGCACCATAACTCCAGAGTTTGTCGGGTGGATCACCTCCAGCATGTCGCCCCTCTCCAGACATCGCCGTGACTGAGGGTAAAGCGGTGCTACATCCAGACCGCGTCGCTGATCAGGGCGAGAGGAATCGGTAGCTAGGATGCTCCTTGCCGCTCAGCATTGCCTCACCCTGCCCCAGCAACTTGCCACAACCGCAGCGGACGCAACAGCGCAGCAAAGCCTAAGCGTCCCTTTTGTTCCTCTTATGGTCGCCCTATGGGAAGTCTTTGCAACTTTAAGCGGCCTGGGGTGCGGGTTCTTGATTTCTACGCAACATTCTCTAGCCATGCTCAGACCCCTACGGTTGGTTCAGGAGGCACTGATGAATCCCATCCCCAACTTCACTTGTCCACAAGCCAAGTTTCGCCGCTCTCGACTGTTCTCAGCCGCTTTACTGCTGTCGCTCCTGCCGGTAGCCAGCGGAGCACCAGCGGTTCCCAGCTTTCACCTGTGTCAACTGATGTCGGTGCCAGTGGTCCAGCCGATCTTTGCGCCCATAGCGGACGGCCGCCCGCTCGAAAAACCGTTGGAAGGCGTTGGAGGGCGCAGCTGCTCGTATCGGATTCCCTCGCCTTCCGGCCCTGGTACGCCGAATCTGGAGCAGGTCCGCACGCTGGTTGAAACGGCATTCTTTGACTCGCCGAGCACTGCCCGTGCGGCGCTGACCAGTGATCTGGAAATGGCCCGCGAACGGAAACTGACGAACATCAGGAAACTCAAAGGGCTGGGGGACGATGCATTCGTCTCAGAACAGGGCGAGAGTGTGAGTATTCGCGTCGTCCGGGGGCGAATGTTAATGGCTGTCAATCTTGGGAAAGTGGACGCCACCTTCGAGGCACGCCGAGATGTCGCACTGGGACTGGCCAAACAGGCCCTGATCCGCCTGCCTGCTGTGGGGAAGTGAGGCCTGGAGCAGAAAGTCGAGAACGGTCCTAGATGTGCGCCAATGTCCTTGCCTACCTGTTGCCAGCGGCTCGAATTGCCGGGATGGTACTGGCAATTGAACATGGATCAGGACGAATCTCTCCAGTGGCGGTCTGAACTTCAGACCGCAGCATCAACGGCGTGTTGCCAGGCCAGGTGAGCCTTGGACTGGTCCAGTCTTCGATTGAGCGCAGGGACCGTGGTGCGGGTGTGCTGCTAGAGGTTCGAAACGCAGGCAGGACCAGAAATTCCTGCGTTCGTGGCTGTTTCTTGAAGCCCAGCCCACTTCGCTCCTGTTCCCGAGTCGGGCGATGCGATTGAGCAAGGGGTTGTTGCAATGGGCCGTCGAGAGGACCTGGGTGTGCTCCACAGCCTGGCATACGGGAAGTTCTCGAATGGCGGCTCCGTCACGTCAGAGCTTGTCCGTGTGAAGGACGTCTGGCACGTCGTCATTGATCAAGAGGCGTTCAAAGAAGGTCCTGGCGGCATGGTGTTCCGGTGGGTTTGCAAAAGAATGGCGAGCGCCGTGCCAGTGTCATCGACGGCCTGCCGTCACCAGTGTTTCTTGCCACTATTCCGGGTGCACACCTCGTTCAGCCACCACCGGGAACAGAGGCGCCCCTCACAGTAGCGGAGCTCTTCGGTAAGGGGCGGCGCGAACTTGTTGTTCCATTGGCGAAGGTTTCGTGACTGATGATCTTGTTGCGCTGTGCAGCACCACGCTCGCTCAGGGAAATCGCTGGGAGAGCCAGAGAGCGTGTTGGATGCCTCTGAGCGGAAAACGGTGTCGGTAGGGCTTGCGGTCTGTTACGGACGATCAGCCGACGGCCGTTAACTTGCCGCAACCCTGGAGAGGGAGGTTGCCGTCACTCGCGAATCCATTCGGGCCTGGTGCATCAAGTTCAGTAATCTCTTTGCTCAAAGCCTCCGCCACCGGGAACAGGGGCGGGATTCCCGGTGGCATCTTCGACTTTACGGCGCGTGGATGTGGGTAGCCTCACGCACTGGCTGTAGCGGGCCGCCCTGGAGCGCGGAGCTGTGCTGCACGTCTTCCTGCAAGAAGATCGCAACACCGAGGTCGCCAGATCGTTCTTCGGGCGACTGCTGAGCGAGTACGACGTGCCAGGGGATGTCCATACGGACAAACTTCGGAGCTACGGTACAGCGCTCCGGAACTTCCCCCGTGCTCCACGAGGTGGAGCACGGGGGGGTCGTCTCGACCGCCCGTTGCAACAACCCCATTGAGCAGTCCACCGACCGACACGGCGCCGCGTTCGGCAACAGGGGAGCTCAGGTCACGCCCATGAGCCCAGGATTCCTCGCCCTACATGCCCGAGTCTCGAACCTTCACCAACCCCCTCGCTTCACCGTCCCTGCCCCTTATCGCCGTTTTTACCAGGAGACAGCCTTCAAGCCCAGGCAACAGGTCGTGCAACAGGCGGCTCGAACTTGAGGCCGCTCGCGTTCCTGAGGCTCTCTTACCTTCTTCAGAGGGAACAACCTGCCACAACCGCTCAGACCAATGACAGCTTGAACCCAAGGAAGCGAAATCGGGTTCTAATCATGTCGGATAGACATGTTGAGCCAGACGGTCACCGCTTGGTTCAGGCGGTGCAGTCTCACTCTTTTGTGCGGCTGACTTCATAACAAGCCAGGATGTTGCCCGAGCCCTGCCAGGTGCGTGAGCTGAGCAGTTTCAGCGACACTGCAGGCCTATCCACGAACAGCGGCGTGCCCTCGCCAGCAATGAGCGGGAAGATGACGAGGTGCAGTTCGTCAATCAGATCATGGGTCAGCAGATGGTTCCAGAGCGTGCGGCCCGCAAACATGAAGATCTCCCGGCCCTTCAGAGCTTTAAGGGCCGCCACCTCCTGCACGGCGTCTGCTACACGGACGATGTGGGTCTCATCCCAGGGTGAGAGCTCTTCAGGGGTAAGGTGATCCGACACCACCAGTTTTTCCGTCTGCGCTTGTAACCCGGCCATCTCGCGCCGCACAGCGCTGGCACCTGGATCAAGCGGTACGCCCGTCCAGTACCGCATATTGTCCAGAAAATTGCGGTGTCCGTTGTAGAGCAACGTATCTGCCGCCCTCATCCGCTCTGCCATGTACTCATCAAAATGCTGATCCCCTGCATAGTCTCGGTGAAGGTGGTCAAAAATAGCGTCCAACTTGCGGTCTTTGCCCTCGTAGTAGCCGTCCAGCGTGACGAGATTGCCGACTATGAGTTTGCGCACCGTGTCTCCTTTGTTATGCCTCAAGCGTAATATGGAAAAGAAGTTGGATCAAGGCTTGCCAGTACCCAACCCGATTCCCTGGCGTAGATCTCGGTACCGAATTCACATCACCTGGGTTTCCACAAAGTTCATAACGAGGGAAACGTTCCCTGGGACGTTGAAAACATTTGAAACACCAACCTGATCTAGCAGTCGGCCTGAGCCACCATGCGCTGTATGACCTGTGCCGCTTGTGGATGATTGAGACGGGCGAGACGCTCCGCCACTTCCGGCTCAGTGAATGGGGGACGCCAGAACGGAGCAATGGTTTTACGGAAGACCCGGCAGGGCGCCTGGAAATCCTGAGCTAGGACCGGGGCCAGCCAGAGGTCTGGATGACTTTTTCAAGACGTCACTTGCGCAAAGGAAACACGGCGGAGCGCGGGGAAGCTCACCCTGTCAGGCAGGGAATCTGTCATCTTCAGGTGATGTGCTCTGCGAGACGCCAGGATGTGCTCATTGTGGGCGCAGGCCTTTCCGGCCTGGTGGCCGCCGATCTCCTGACTCGCGCTCACCTGAACGTCCTTGTGCTTGAAGCCCGCGACCGCGTCGGGGGACGCACCCATTCTGTCCGCATGCCGGCCGAGACCAGCGCCTGGACCGATCTGGGTGGTGCCTGGACCCGCCCTCATCACACCGAGGCCCGGCGACTCGCTGAAGAGCTCGGTGTGGCGCGATTTGCCCAGTATGTAGAGGGCGACGGCCTCCTCGACCTGGGACCGCGGGGGGTTGAGCGGCTCGCTGAGCCCTCGCCCATGACCGGTGCGGCCCGGTTTTATGACGGTGCACAGGCCATGAGTCACCAACTGGCCGCGCGTTTGCCAGCAGGAAGCATCGTGCTGAACGCACCTGCGACCGCGATAGAAGTGGCGGCGGACGGGGTCGAGGTTCGTGTTCAGCGGTCCATCCAGGCATGCGAGACGTTCAGCGCGCGCGCCGTCATCGTGACCCTGCCACCGCGCCTGGTGGCAGGCACGCTGAACTTCCAGCCCGATCTGTCACCGCAGTTCCGGCAAACGCTTCTGGACATGCCCACCTGGATGGGGCACGCTTCAAAAGTGTTCGTGAGGTACCGGGAGGCTTTCTGGCGGGACCAGGGCCTGTCTGGTTTCGCGCTCAGCGGGCGCGGGCCACTCGAGGAGATTCATGATGTCTCCTCGCCGGATGGGCAACTGGTGGCGCTCTTCGGCTTCTTGTCAGGCGGGCCCTACTGGCGTAACCAGACGCTTGAGCAGCGTCAGCAGGCGGTCATCGAGCAGCTCGTCCGCCTCTTCGGGCCACAGGCGCTGACGTTTCTTACCTACCACGAGATGGATTGGGTCCAGGAAAAGTACACCAGTACCGCAGAGGACGCCGCCGTCCCGCTGGCCGACTTCCAGTACGGGCACCAGGCTTTTGAGGAGCCTGCATTTGGAGGCCGGGTCTTCTGGGCTGGCACGGAGACCTCGGCCGTTGATGGGGGGATGCTTGAAGGCGCGGTTCGGTCCGGAAAGCGCGCGGCCTACCTGGTTCAGGCGACGTTGATGGATTGACACGGCTCCCTGTAGGCAGAGGGGAGAGGACGCCTCGAGCGTGCTGCCTGTTGATCAATGCCGCGCTCGGCCAAGCACTTGACGTGGATCGCCAGCCTCAGCGTTGAGGGCATGGAGAGACCCTGGCGCTTTTCATGAACTCCGCGACACCGGTGCAGCCAGATCTTTCTTTGCTCCTCTGCTGGGGAGGACCGCGTCCCAGCAACTGTTCACAGGATCAACCTCTGGAGCGACGGTGCGGCCCTGCGTGAACTCCCCATACTGCACGCCTTCAGGTGGCCTCTACCGTGCGCTGCAACTACTCCAGCGAGCAGCGGGCAGACGTCCTCATGAGCGTCCATTCTGCGCACCAAAGTCTCGAATTTTCATTGCCATCTCCGGACGACGTCCCTGCTTCCCTCCGACGCCGCGACAAACTGTGGCGTGTCAATCTTGGCAGAAAGTCGTCCCTCAGGGCGCCTGCTGACGCCGTCACAGTAGGGTTGCCAGAACACTGCAATCAACGCGTGGGCCGCGCTCACGCTGGGATTTGGCCTGAAGTCGGACCTGACCGTCAACCGACATCCAGATCAAGCGGTGTTCCTGGGCGAGGCTCTCGCTGTACCCGGTCCGGTAGGAGATGCGTCGGCACGTCTCCTGCACCGCGCTGCACAGCACCACCTGGCCTTCTAGAGCCCATGCCGCTGGCAGGGTGAACGCCCCCGCCGCGATCGCTTCGCCGTTGTGATTCCGTATCGGAGCAGCCATCGACCAGACTTGCGATTCCCAATCCTCAAAGGTGGCGACGCCCTACTGAAAGACCGTTTCGAGGATCAGCGCTGCGTACTCAACCTCATCGGTGTCCAGGCCAGATGCCTTGGGATCGTTCAGCACGCGCATCACCACTGGCCAAGGGCGGTGGGCCAGCAGCATCTGCCCGTTCGCACCGTGGTAGGTAGCACCGATCCCACCTTGGGCAGGCAGACACTGTCCAGGTGACGCCCATATCCGCCTGCAAGGGCGGCCTGATCATGAGCCACATGGATGGGTTTGCATGTCGGGCCACCAGGGAAGGGGCGCACTTGCTCCTCTTTCCTAACAGGGTCTCTGCTGTATGGGGCGGTCATAAGGGAGAAACACAGCTCAGAATGCGAGCGGTAAATAGCGCCTGAATCTCGCTCGCTCAGAGCGCCCCCCCAACTCTCAGTCGTGACGGGTTCCGCCTTTCACCACCGGCAAGATCGGGCGCTCCTCCCGGTGGCTGCCCCGCTGCCGGTGGCTGAGGGGGGAGACATGCCGGTCCACCCGCGCGAGCGTCATGAGCTGGCCGGTCAGTTTGGGGAGCAGGTCGTACAGCATGACGAGCCCCTTGGATGGAGCAAGCGGGTAGATCACTGGACGGTAGTGTTCCATCGCGTCAACCACGGCCCGAGCGACCTGCGTGGCCTCCTGCACAGGCCTGACCATGTGCGCCCCTTGACCGCCCTCCTTCACGTTGTCGACATGATCGAAGATCGGGGTTCGGGTTGTCACCGGGAGCAGCACGCTCACCCGGATGCCTGTACGTTCCACGTACATGAGTTCCTGACGCAGAGCCTGCGTCAGGAGTTCCACGAACGCTTTCGTGCCCGCGTACACACCGGTGAACGGAAAACCGACACGCCCCTCGATGGAGGACGTGTTGATGATGTGACCGAAGCCCTGAAGGCGCATCACGGGCAGTGCAGCCTGAACACCGTGCAGGACGCCCATGACGTTCAGTTCGATCAGATTCCGGGTGCGCTGGGGATCACTGTGCTCGACCGTATCTATGAACCACGTGCCCGCATGGTTCATCATCACGTCCAGGCGGCCGTAGGTGGCCACGGCCGTGTTCACCAGCCGCTGCACTTGGGCTGGGTCAGTCACGTCTGTCACGGCCACCGTAGCTTCACCCCCAAGCTGACGCACCTCATCGGCGACGCCCTGGAGGGTTTCCTTGTGGCGTGCGGCCAGGACGACCCGCGCGCCCCGCTGCGCGCACTCCAGTGCCACGGCTCGGCCGATCCCACGGGACGCTCCCGTGACCACCACAACCTTCCCGGAAAGGGCTTCGCCTGGCCCTGAGCGCGACGCCTTAAGGAACTTGAGGGCTACGGTCGCCCCAAGAGTCAAGGTCAGTGCCTCCAGAATGGGGGCGATTTTACGCTGTGATTTGAGGTGGACTGTGTAAAGCCGGAGGGGAGAGAGGCTATCCATTCCACAGTCTTGAACGAAAGGGAGTCCTGCAAGGACCGACGAAGCCTATCGCTACTTTGCCTTTCGTAACAGCTTCCTTAAATCAGGCCAGATCGCGCGCCCTTCCCCCAGAGGTGGGGGAAGAAGGCGCTGGCTGCCTCGGTCTCTCGATGTTCCGGCAAGAAGACGTCCAGTACGGTTCTGCGTTCATCCACGGCTCGCCACAGCCAGTGCCCTACCCCACCGACAGCCACGTACCGTAACGTCCAGGTGTCAACGGGAAACCCGGCGTCCCTTCCCGCTGGCGTACGCCCTGAGCGAAGAGACCTCTGCACCTGATGCACCAGTTTTGGATAGATTCGCGCGTGACGCTGGTTGCCCACTCCAGCAGCAGTTCTTCTGCATCCCGGTCACTCAGGGTAAAGCGATGGGAGAGCCGATCACGACGAGGGGAAACCGGTGCCCGGGAAGCCTTGTACCGCTGGACACCGCATCACCCTATCCCAACGCCTTGCCACAACCGTAGGAAACGCAAATCGCAGGTCGGTCTGCAAGTTATCCTGAGAAGGCGGCTCAGGTGTGTCTTGATCGCAGAAAAAGACCTGTAGGAGCCGACTTCCATTCAGGTCACGAGTTTGAGTGCGGAGTCGGGTGACGCCAATGCCGCTGGGCACCTCCCCAGACTCCAGCAGGTTGCTCGAAGTCAGGCCCTCACCAGCACAGCTGAACCGCCGTTCCTGTCGCAAGGCGACGCCTCATCACGACCGCCTGGCCCCGTTCTGGGGGGGCGTGTAGTAAACGGCTAGAAGTGCAGGCTGCCCGCCAGGAACATTGGCCCACACCACGTTCGCTGCCAGAACCCGGAAGTCAGAAAGGCAGCTGCGTTCCCCTGGTGAGACGTCAGTCCCTGGGCGCGACAAAGCGAACGATGTCTTGAGGCGTAAGGGCGATGTGATCGGGAGTTGAGGCCTGAAGCCGTTCCAGGGGGTCAATGCCCCAGGTCACTGCGACGGCTGCCGCTTTTACCTTCTGCGCTGCGATTACGTCGCGTTCCTCATCACCGACGTGGGCGAGGCGTGAAGGCGCAATGCCCGTATCCCGCATCAATCGTCGGAGCAGTAGCGCCTTGCCAAACAGGTGGTGGCTGGCATAGACGCGGGCCACGCAGCGCTCCAATCCATTGTTGTGAAGGACGGCGCGGATATTGTCCTCGCTATTCGTGGACACGATGAAGGCGTGGACGCCTCGTTCCGTCAGTTGCTGGAGCAGTTCTGGAACGCCTGAATGCAGTTTGATGTGAGAGGTCACGGCTCGGTATGCGCGGATGACCTCCAGCATCATGCCGGGCATATGAGATGCAGGGATGCCCATGGCCCGGCTCCGTTCACGGACTGAGAGAAACCGCAGACGCGCGTAGGATTCGGTGGTCAGCGCCTCGTAGCCGCGCCGCTGGGCCACCTCGTTGTACAGGTTCACCACCACGCGAGGAGAGTCTGCAAGTGTGCCGTCGAAGTCGAAGGCGACGTGGCTGATGTGGGGTGCGTTACCGTGTCCTCCACGCGTCATTGTTTTCATGGACGGAAGCGTATCGTAATTAGCGCGAGTGCACATCTGCCAAATTGCGTGGACTCCAGCGTTCATGACCAGCATGGCCTCACCCCGAATCATGTAAGGCACGCGCCCAGCGATCCAACATCACGTCCTCCGGCGGTCGACCATGCCGTTCCACATAGAACACCACCGCCCCTAGCGCAAGATTGATCACCGCCTCAGCGTCAATGCCGGGCGCAGCGGCCAGGATGCGGGACTGCTCTGCAATCACCTTCGGCGCTGTTAACCCGACTGCGAGCGACCGTATCGGTTCGCGCCGGGCAGCAGGCAACAGCGCGAGCGCCACACGCCCGCCAACACTGCCGTAATACGTTGCTGCCGCCCCCAATAATGCCCGGATCGGATCCTGCCCTGACGTGACGGGCTCGGGCACGCCTGACAGAACGTGGTCGATCAGTGCCGTCGTCAGCGCGAGCTTGTCGGGATACCGGCGGTATAGGGTCGTTTTCGATACGCAGGCCCTGACGGCCACGTCCTCCATCCCTACCGCATCAAGGCCGCGTTCCAGCACCAGGGCGCACGCCGCCTCTAGAATCCGGGTGTCGGCCAGCGGACTCCGGGGACGACCTCGTGAACGACTTCCACTCATCTGTGCCGCCAATCCTAGCGCGCGCGTGACCCAGCGCCTGGCCCCAGGAAGCTTGCTCTCATTGATCACGGTACAGGCTCGGCTTCATAAGCTGATGGGGCGCTTCTGATCACTCGGCGCCGCGTCACCCTGCCCCAACAACTTGTCACAACCGCCGGAGCAGTGAGCATGAGCACATGTGGTGCAGGTCTCCAGCCAATCCGGGAGCGAACTTCATACACCACGCGCCGATGGTTTCGTGACTGATCTCTATGCCGCGTTGGTAGGGCAATTCTTGGGCATTTCAGTCGCTCAGTGGGGAACGCTTGGAGAGCCAATTTGCGTACCCGATGGTGCTCACCGGGGATTGGTGACGGTAGGGTTTGGTGTCGATCACCCCGGATCAGCCTACCCCGATCCAATTAAGGCAGCACAACCTTCCAGTTTGTTACTCGCTGCATATTGCTTCTCTCCATGGCAAGGCTAGATTGTGAATTGATATTGATATATCGTTCTCAATATGGCCGAAACTGTGAAGGACATCAGCGCGGTTGACCATGCTTACCCGGAACAGGGCGAGCTGGTACAAATCGTATTTCTGATCGGTCACTCTGTCTCACTTCTGCCCCGACTGAGAACAGCTGTCCTTGACCGTGGTGAGGGTATACAGTTTGCCGCTGACCCGCCCGGCGTCGCCTTTGCTTCCAATCTGACACAGACGGTTTCTCTCGGCGAACTCCTCGCCGTCGTGCCACTTAGAGGAAGGATCCACGCCATCGGTGGCCCGCACGCAAGCCCAGAAGTCGCAGCTCAGCAGGGCCATTGTGAAGTGGATCTGCGGACGGTCCGGGCGACTGCACCTCAAAAGCCCGCACGCGGCCTTCTTTCCGGTGAAGGAGGGCACTGCCACTGATGTCCACCTTGAAAACCCCACAGCGCCGGAGCCTTTCGCGCGACCGGATTTGGGCGGTTCTTGAGCATGCTCCTGGCCCACTCAAGGCCGAGAAAGTGTGGACGCAAGCGGCTGCCGAGCGTCCTGCTTGGGCATCGCCACCGTTTACCGCGTCTTCAAACACTCATGGTCGAGGGACAGGTCAGGGCAGTCGCGCTTCCCACCGGTACACAGTACGAGCGCTGTCACGCTGGAGATCACCCGCATTTTCTGTGCCGCTGATGCCAGGTGGCCTATGACCTGCCTTCCAACCTATTCCAGTTCCAGTTGCTGACCGTACCGTTCCAGATGGATGCCTACGAACTCATCCTGCACGGCCTGTGCCCGCAGTGTTTATCCATTCCAATAAGGACCCATCCATGAAGCAGTCCCAAGACCTACCGTCCATTCCCGTCACCGTGTTGTGTGGTTTTCTGGGGGCGGGCAAGACCACGCTGCTCAACCACCTGATCCGCCATTCTGGCGGGCGCAGGATCGCTGTGATCGTCAACGAATTTGGCGCGGTCAACATCGATGCCAGTCTGGTGGTCAAGACCGACGAGCAAACGATTGAGCTGTCTAATGGCTGTATCTGCTGCACGCTGCGCGGCGATCTGCTGCTGGCCGTGGAAGAGCTGCTTGAGACCCGCGAACTCAACGCCATCTTGATTGAATCCACCGGTATTGGTGAGCCGCTGCCCATCGCCCAGAGCTTTTGCCTGACGCCAGAAGAACTGGAGATCGAGTCTGAGCCCGGTCAGGCAGCCATTCCCAATCTGCTGGGACGGGTGCATGTGGACGCCATGATCACGGTGGTGGACAGCGCCCAGTTCTTTGGCCTCTGGAACCGGCAGGACAACATTCCCGGCGACGATTTTGGGCGGGGCTTCGGAGAGTTACTGGCCGAACAGCTCGAATTCGCCGACATCGTGGTCTTGAATAAAACCGATCTGGCCGCATCCGACGATGTGCAGCGACTCCGCGAACTGGTAGGTATCACCAATCCGCGCGCCCGCCTGCTGGCCGCCCAGCAGGGTCAGGTGGCTGTGGAAGACGTGCTGGACGTGGAGCTGTTTGACTTTGATCAGGCCAGCCAGATGGACGCCTGGATGGCCGAGCTGGAAAAGAAACACACACCCGAAAGCGAGACCTGCGGCCTGGGTACCCATATTTACCGCGCCGCTCAACCCTTTGATTCGGCGGCCCTTCAGCGTGTGCTGATGGGCGGTTTGCCCCGAAACGTGATTCGCAGTAAGGGCTGGGTCAATCTGGGCGACGGTCTGGCTACGCTGTGGAATCACACTGGGCGGCAACTGGCTCTGGAAGGCGCCGGCGAGTGGCATGACCCGGCAGGGGCGTTTAGCGAGATCGTGTTTATCGGACGTGATCTGGACGGAGCCGAGCTTGACCGGCTGCTGGAGAGGGCCATTTCGCACTGACCTCCACCGTCCTTTCCTTCTCCGCTTCTCTACAAAGGAGTTTCTAATGAGCCGTGAATGTTATCTGACAGGCAAGAAGAATCTGGTGGTCAACCGTGTGATCCGTCGTGGCAGGGCGCGGGCGGCGGGCGGCGTGGGCCGCAAGGTCACCGGTGTCAGCAGGCGGGTGCAGAAGGCCAACCTGCAAAAACGCACCATCCGCGAGCACGGCGTGACCAAGACGGTCTGGCTCAGCGCCCACGCCTTGCGCACCCTGGTGCGCGGTGGCTTTCCTCAAGTGGAATTGATGTGAAGGGCCTGATCCTGACCAGCCTGCTGGGTCTCGGAAGCGCCCAGGCGGCCTCCCTGCAAGTCAGCGTGTCCAACAGTATCCTGTCCGATCTGGTGCGGAATGTGGGCGGAGAGCGCATGAGCATCAACGAAATTGTTCCCACTGGAGTCGATCCACATACCTTTCAACCCTCGGCCAGCGTGATCCGGAGACTGGTCGGGAGCCGGGTGCTGTTCATCAATGGAGCAGGGCTGGAGCCGTGGTTGCCGCAGGTGCGGGCCTCTGCGCCGTCGGTGCCTGCCCGCACCCTGACCAGTGGCCTCAAGCTGCGCGAGGGGGATGAGGAAGAGGGCGAGGACCATGTTAGAGAGGAACACAGCGACTTTGATCCCCACGCGTGGTGGGATCTTGGGCTGGCGGCAGGCTATGTCAGGAACATTCAGGCCACCCTCAGCACCCTCGATCCAGCGGGTAAGGCAGACTATGTCAGCAACACAACGACGTACCTTAAAAAGCTGAGCGAAGCTGATGTCTACGCGAAAAGGCAGTTCGCCACGCTGCCTGCCAGCAAACATCAGATCGTGACCAACCACGATGCCCTGAATTATTTCGCCGCCCGTTACGGCCTGAAACTGGTGGGCGCAGTGATTCCTGGCCTGAGTACCGAGCGTGAGCCGAGCGCCCGTGAGCTGGCGACGTTGATCACGACGGTCAAGCAGAGCGGCGCAAAGGTGATCTTCACCGAGAACACGGTCGACACCCGCCTTGCCCAGGCGCTGGCGAAAGAAACCGGCGCGCGGATCGCCCCGCCGCTATACACCGACGCGCTGGGGCCACGCGGCAGCTCGGGCGAGACCTTTCTGAAAGCCTTCCGCTTCAATTTGGATCAAATGATCAAAGAACTGAAGTGACCCTCGCCCTTCATTCTTCAGGCTGATTCACGTAGGTCTGGGTTCCACCATCGATCCTGCCCCGCATCCATTTCTTGAGGGGCAGGAGGCGGACTGGCTTGATGGCGAAGGTTGGCGCAGAGCATCAACGGCACAGATCCAATCAATTTCACTCGTAGGCATGGTGCCCCTGCGCCTTTCCTGCCTAGAATCAAGAGAAGGCAACACCTTCCCTCCCACAACCTGCAGGTCTCATTCACGCACGTGGTTTATTGCCGGGCCAATCAGGCCAGCGATGTACGCTTTAAACAGGCAATAGTGAGCGACGCGTCCTTTCGTTTACAGGGGCGTTCTGCCTGGGGAGACCCCTGCCGTGCCTAGCCCATCAGAAGACGATCTCCCGAACTGCAGGCTCAAGATCCTGACCAATTTAGTCGGGTTTATACTCGTGAGGCATGACCGCCCTTTCTCGTCCTCCCGCTGCTCCTTTCGCTTCCTCATTGATCCGACGTTTTCTGGCCTACTATCGGCCACATCGCCGTCTCTTTCTGCTTGACTTTGGCTGCGCGGTGTTGGCTGGACTGCTGGAACTGGGTTTTCCAGTGGCCATCCAGGCATTCATTGACCGCCTGCTACCGACAGGGCAGTGGAACCTGATCGTGCTGGCTGGGCTGGCCCTGCTGGCCATCTACCTGCTGACCGCCGCACTGATGGCGGTGGTGAACTACTGGGGCCACATGCTGGGCATCAACATCGAAACCGAGATGCGGCGCAAGGCCTTCAGTCACGTACAGCGGCTGTCTTTCCGTTACTTCGACAACATCAAGACTGGGCAACTGGTGGGCCGCCTGACCAAGGACTTGGAGGAGATCGGGGAGGTGGCCCACCACGGTCCCGAGGACCTTTTCATCGCGGTCATGACGCTGGTGGGCGCCCTGCTGTTGATGTTCAGCGTGCATCCAACATTGGCAGCCATCACCGCAGTGGTGGTGCCGTTCGTGCTGTGGCTGACCGGGCGTTTCGGCACCCGCATGACGCAGACCTGGCAGGCCATCTTCCGTTCCGTGGGCGAATTCAATGTGCGCATTGAGGAGAATGTGGGCGGCATCCGCGTGGTGCAGGCTTTTGCCAACGAGGAGCATGAGCGCCGCCTGTTCGCCCACAGTAACGAGCAATACCGGCAGGCAAAGTTAGGCGCCTACCGCATCATGGCGATGAGCACAACGCTCAGCTATCTGAGCATGCGTGTCACCAATCTGGTGGTACTGGTGGCGGGGGCGTATTTTGTACTACGCGGTGACCTGAGCACAGGGGGTTTTGTGGGCTTCCTGTTGCTCATTAACGTCTTTTTCCGGCCTATCGAAAAGATCAACTCGGTCATCGAGACCTATCCCAAGGGCATGGCGGGGTTCCGGCGCTACGTAGAGCTTCTCGATACTGACCCCGAGGTGCAGGATCGGGTGCATGCCGTGGATACCCCTGCCCTGCGCGGCGATATCCGTTTTGAGGACGTTGCCTTCAGTTACGCAGACGGCCGACCGGTTCTGCGGGACATCAATCTGAGCATCCGCGCAGGCATGACGGTCGCCTTCGTAGGGCCGTCGGGGGCAGGCAAGACCACGCTGTGTGCGCTGCTGCCGCGCTTCTATGACGTGACAGGGGGCCGCATCCTGGTTGATGGCCAGGACATCCGTGACCTGAAGCTTGTCAGTCTGCGTGAACAGCTCGGCAGTGTGCAGCAGGATGTCTTCCTGTTTGGCGGTACCTTGCGCGAGAATATCGCCTACGGGCGACTGGGCGCGTCCGAGGCCGAGATTTTGGAGGCGGCCCACCGCGCGAGACTTGATGAGGTGATTGCCGGTTTGCCACAGGGGCTGGACACTGTGGTCGGAGAACGCGGTGTGAAGCTCTCGGGCGGGCAGAAGCAGCGTCTGGCAATTGCACGTATGTTTCTGAAAAACCCTCCCATCCTGATTCTGGATGAGGCGACCTCGGCGTTGGACACCGCCACCGAGCGGGCGATTCAGGCGTCGCTGACCGAACTGTCGCGGGGGCGCACCACCCTGGTGATTGCCCACCGGCTCGCCACCATCCGGGGGGCCGACCTGATCGTAGTGGTAGATGGCGGCTGCATCGCGGAGGCTGGGACACACGGGGCATTGCTGGCGCAGGGCGGCATCTACGCGGGATTGCATGAGGCTCAAGTCGCTTAAAGAATTATGGCAATTTAAGCCCGGCAGGCCGGAGTAGCGAAGGAGGCGGCTTGAGATTCAAGCCGCCTGCTGGATTGCTTCTTGCCAGAGGAGCAGAGCTGCGGTTTGGTTCTTTGGTCTAAGGGCAGTGGAGAGAGGCGTCGCTGTTGAAGATACCCGCCAGCCGCGCGGCCAGTTCTTCCAGGTCGCTCAGCGCCCCGGTGGGTTTGGTCAACTGGGCCCACAGGCCCAGCAAGCTGGAACAACTCCGAGCGTATTCGTTGGTAGAGGATACGGGTGACCTGACGACCGTCTCGAAGTTCTAACCGCGCGACTGCACCACAAATCCCTCCCTGATCCTCAAGGCCGCGCGGCAGCCTGAATCGGCCGGACTGGTACGGGTCGCGTCCTGGAGTCATTAGCGCTACCCCCTTGGGTGCAGGATATGGGTTATCTGCTTGAATTTAAACGTTTGGAGACGGCAGACGCGCCTCAGGCATAGGCCGAGTGTGGGGCGAATCGTCCTGCCCGTCGGGCCAGCAGCAATTCACGGGCCACCCGTTCGCCGCTCTCCACACCGCCTTCCATGTAGCCCTGTGCCTCTGCCGAGGTGTGTTCGCCGCAGAAATGCACCCCGCCCACTGCCTCGCCCTCGGCACCGCCAATGCTGGTCCACTGTCCCACTCGGTAACTGGCATACGACGCCCGTACATAAGGATTATTCGGCCAGTCGGCCCGCGCTGCTGGCACGGCTGAACGGGCAGCCACCAGACCGGGGAAAATCCGGTTCATCTCACCCAACCAGCGGGCCGTTTGGGATTCGGCGCTGCCGCTGGCAATCTCCAGGCCACGCTTGCCGCCCAGGAAGTTGGTCAGGGTGCCGCCACCGCCCACCGGGGTTCCCCGGCTGCTTTCCCAGGTGTTCTGCCAGAATTGATCGGTGAAGACCTCGCCGCTGGATTTGCCCTGCTCGCGCCAGACCCGCCGGGTGAACCCGGCAATCAGTTTGGCGTTGGTGCCGTAGCCCAGCTCGGCAATGGCCCGGCGTTTAATGGTGGGTAGCGGCAGGCCGGTGAGGTCCACCTGGCGCAACATGGTAAACGGCAGCGCGAAAACCACCTGTGGGGCCATGACTTCGCGGCGGGTGCCGCCCGCATCCAGCGTCAGCAGATACTGCCCGTCTGCCCGCTTGCGAACCGCTTCCAGGCGGGTGCCGTATTCGGTACGTGCGCCCACCACCCGCGCCAGCGCCAGCGGAATGCGGTCATTGCCGCCCATCACGCCGTAGCGTTCATCGCTCTCGCCAAACATCTGAAAGCTCCCCGGTTCGGTCCCCACGAGCGTAATGAAATTGAGACTACTCTGCTCGGAGGTTTCCAGGCCGAATTCAATGTTGTAGGCCACGTCCAGCAGTTGCAGCAACCAGCCTTCGGCACCAGTCTGTTCCAGATACTCGCGGATGGACAGCCGGTCAAGCTTGAGGCCTTTTTGCGGGGTGCGGTAATTCACGCTGTCGCCCAGACTGGCGTAATCGGCGTCGATGCGCCGAATCAGGGGCCGGAAGGCGTCAATGGCCTGCCGCTCGGTGTAGCGCTGCCCGCCGATGTCATACCACTGCCCTATCACGCCGCTGTCGCTGCGGGAAAGGTCAATCAGGGGCAGCGCCAGCTCACGGGCCAGGGCGCGAATAGCCGTGTGGCCGCTGTCGATGAATTCGCCGCCCAGTTCAACGGGCCTGGGGAAATGCCCGCGCAGCGTGGACATGCGCCCTCCGGCCCGTCCGGACGCCTCGTAAATCTGATATGGAATACCAGCCTTGTGCAGGCGGTAAGCCACGACCAGTCCAGCCACGCCTGCGCCGATGATCACCACGGGAGGATCGGAAGCCCTTGGACCGCCGCCGCCTGCCAGCGCTGGAGCCGCCCCGGACAGCGCCAGGGCGGCTGCGCCCACCGCGCCTGCCCGCAGCATGCCGCGCCGCGAGACCGTCGCCTGCGCCTCTTCCTGACGCTCCATGGCCTCGGCAGCACCGATGTTGCGCCGCTCGGCCTGACCCGCCAGCATCATTATCCGGCGCACCGCGCCGAACAGTGGAGTGCGGCTCATGACGCGGCCTGCACAAGACGGCAAGAACCACTGAGCAACAGCATTTGCTGGACTTTCTTCATGTTTCTCCCTGGCAAGGCGGCTTCACAAGCAGGGCGAGGCACGCCAGATTTGATGTGTTTGCAGCCCAGAATACATCTTCCCGCGCACGACGTTCCCAGTAGCCGTTCTCGCCAGCGCGGGCTCTGGCCACTGAATGGAGATAGGGTGTTGAGCTGTGACCCATCGGAAGCCGCTGCAGCCACTGTTTTCCACTCAGCGTCATTGGGGACGTCCTATGGCTCTATCATCGCGGTTCTGGCAAGCTAACGGATCAAGAGCCAGATCAGGTCAGTGGCCTTCTAAAGTTCAGGCCGGAGATGGGCAGGAACGGTGGTCCGGGTGTGTTGGTGGAGATTCGAAACGCGGGCATATAAGGCCAGGAATTCCTATGCTCGCCCTGGTGTCTTGAAGCCTAACTGACTTCGTTCCTGTTCCTGGGTGGGTGGTGAGGTTGTTCGATCAGATTGTTGCAGCGAGCGGTCGAGATGACCTTACTGTGCTCCACAGCGTAGAGCACAGTAAGGTCTCTGATAGCCGATCCGTATCTCCAGAGCTTATTCATGTGGATCGCGTCTGGTCCATCGTCGTTCACCAACAGCCGTTCGAAAAAGGGTCTTCGCTGCTTGCCTCTCTCGACGTGTTTGAAGGCAGAGATCGAGCACTGCGCCAGAGTCGTCAATGGCCCGCCATCACCACAAGTTCTTGCCGCTGATCTCGATGACCACCTCGTCCAGAAGCCACCGAGAACAGAGGTGTCCCCTCCCAGTGGCGCAGCTCTTCGGTGAGGAGCGGTGCAAACTTGATACTGCACTGGCGGAGGGTTTTGTGACTGCCCTCAAGACCGCGCACGTGCAGTCGTTCTTGAACATCACGCTCGCTCAGGGGAAATCGGTGGGAGAGCCAAAGGGCGTGTTGGATGCGATAAGCGGAAAACGGTGTCGGTAGGGCTTGCGGTCTGTTACGGACGATCAGCCGACTGCGGTTCAGTGACCAGAACTCCACATGTAGAATCCTGCATTCACTCCGATACCAGATGCGGTACAGTGACGGCGCTGCTCCATTGAGCTGCCTCCGCAGGAACCGAGGGAAGTCCGGTCATACTTGTGTGCGCTGAAAAGGTGCGTCAAGGTCAGTCCGGCACAGTCGCGCTACGGTCCTCAGTCCGAACGCTCGCCTCGCGGAGACCACACCTTCTCGTGCCTGCCCCCGCGTAGGGGCCAAGGGTGACCTCCATGCCGAATTAGCTGTAGCAGTACCGTCTTTGCCGCCCACCACTGGGCCGCGCAAGGGCGTTTCTTTTTTGCCTTGACATCCTGTTGACCGGCGGCACCCGCTGCGCGGGCGTCCCCGTCTTATTGCTTTTTTTGAGGTCCCTTTGTGAACTCCCCTGCGTTGGATGATCTGAGCCTGCCACCCGGCACTTCACCACACGACCTCCTGACTCGCCCCTACGCCGCCGAGACCCGCGTGACCCATGTGGTCTTTCCCGGTGCCACCAACCATCACGGCACGCTGTTCGGCGGCGAAGCGCTGTCACTCATGGACAGCGCCGCCTTCATCGCGGCCACCCGTTATTGCCGCCGCAAGGTGGTCACGCGGCACCTGGACGCCATGGAATTCACCAGGCCCATTCCGCAGGGCAGTCTGGTGGAACTCGTCGCCCGCGTCGTCAAGACCGGGCGCAGCAGCATGACCGTGCTGGTGGAACTGTTTATTGAGGAGATGTACAGCGAACACCGCGAGCTGGGTTGCGCTGGCACCTTTGTGCTGGTGGCGCTTGGGGACGACGGCCAGCCCATCGCCGTACCCAGGTTGGCTGGACAGACCGATGTCCCATAGGACTGAAGCCCTGAACGCTGTCCTGCTGGGCGCGGCCCAGGGACGCGGCAGCGTTCGCATGATGCCCGAACTGCTGGCCGTCCTGGAGGAGCGTGGCGTGATCTCGGAGGCGGACGTGCTGGCGACAAACGTTCAGACGTTCGACGCCGACCTGCGCGGCCAAAAAGTGCTGGAAGGCTGATGCTGCTGGCCTACGATTCCCTGACGGGCAACGTGCGGCGGCTGGCACAGGAACTGGCTGGGTCCCTGGACATAGAAGTGGTGGATGTGCGCTCACACCCCCCCAGCCGTGAATACCTGCTGCTGACCTACACCTTTGGCACGGGGCAGGTGCCGGACAGCACACGCAATTTTTTAGATCAACATGGCCACCTGCTGCGCGGCGTGGTGAGTAGCGGCTCGTACCACTGGGGCCAGAACTTCGCGCGGGCGGCGGACGTCATCGCGGTGCGGTACGGCGTGCCCATCGTCGCCAAAGTGAATAAGGGTGGCACCGCCGCAGACCGTGCCTGTGTGCTGGCGTGGCTAAGGGAGCAGAACGGATATGGAACGTTGGATTGAACTGAACAACAAAGTCTTGGCCGGAATGCTGGTGCAACCGCAGCACGACCTCGAAGCCCTACAGGTCTACTTTCAGGAAAAGGTCAACCCGAACACGGTCTTCTTCCACAACCTGAAGGAGAAAATCCGGTACCTGACCGAGCAGGGCGTGTGGGACGCCGCGCTGTTTGAGCGCTATACGTCAGTTGAGGTGCAGGCGGTCTTTGAGCGGGCCTATAGCACCAAATTTCGCTTCCAGTCCTTCATGGGTGCATTCAAGTTTTACAACGAGTACGCCACCATGACCCCGGACCGCACCCGCTGGCTGGAGCGCTACGAGGACCGCCTGAGCATCACCGCCCTGAGCCGCGCAGACACCGTGGCAGAGGCGCTGGAGCTGGTGCATCACCTGGTCAACCAGACTTTTACCCCGGCCACGCCCACGCTGATGAATTCCGGCAAGGCGAATACCGGCCGCCTCGTAAGTTGTTTTCTCTTGCAGGACTGCACCGACAATCTGGATTCGATCACCAAGACGCTGGCCTTCGTCGCCGAACTGAGCAAGGGTGGCGGCGGCATCGGCGTGGAGGTCAGCAATCTGCGGGCGCGCGGTGAGAGCCTGCGCGGCATTCAGAACGTCACCAAGGGCGTTCTCGGCGTCGCCAAGATGCTCGACAACATGCTTAGATATGCCGATCAGGCCGGACAGCGCCCCGGTGCGGGAGCCATCTACCTGAGCGTGATGCACGCCGATTTTCTGGATACCCTCTCGGCCAAAAAGATCGCCACCGACGAGGACGCGAGGTTAAAAACCCTGAGTGTGGGGGCCACCGTCCCCGACATCTTTATCGAAAAAGTGCGTGCCGGGGAGGACATCTATCAGTTCTACCCGCATTCGCTGTGGCGGGAGACCGGGCGCGAGTTCACTGACATCGACTGGACGGCGGAATACGACGCGCTGGCGGACAACCCGCGTATCCGCAAAAAGCGCGTGTCCGCCCGGCGAATTCTGGAAGAGATTGCTGTCACCCAGGGTGAGAGCGGCTACCCCTACCTGTTGTTCGAGGGCCATGCCAACCGCGCCAACCCCATTCCCAACGTCGGCACCATCAAGATGAGCAACCTCTGTTCCGAGATTCTGCAACCCACGCTACCCAGCTATTTCCACCCGTATGGCCGCGAATCTGAAGACCGGATCGGGTTGGACGTGTCGTGCAATCTGGCGTCGCTGGTCATTGAGCAGACGATGTATGCCGGCGATATCGGCCGCGTGGTCGGCGCGGCGGTACGGATGCTGGACAACGTGGCCCGCTCCACCAGCATCGCCGAGGTGCCTGCCGTGCGCCGCGCCAATGAGGACATGCGCTCGATTGGTCTGGGCGCGATGGGCCTGCATTCCTTTCTGGCGGGCAAAGAATTGATCTACGGTTCGCCCGAGGCGCTGGACTTCGTGGACGTGTTCTTCGCCGCCGTGCATTACCACGCCCGCAAAGCAAGTATGGAAATTGCTCGGGACACGGGCTTTGTTTTCGGGGGCTTCAATGGCAGCCGTTACCAGTCCGGTGAGTATTTCGCGCAGTATCTGGAGCAGGAGTTCGCGCCGAAGACACCGGAAATCGCGGCCCTGTTTGACGGTCATGTCCTGCCCACCCGCGCTGACTGGGGGCAATTGGTCAAGGACATTCAGGCGCACGGCCTCGCCCACTCGTTCGTAATGGCCGTTGCGCCTACCGGGAGCATCAGCTATGTCTCGAACGCCAGCGCAAGCATCATGCCCATCACCGAGAAGGTGGAAACGCGCACCAGCAATAAGGCGCGCACCATCTATCCCATGCCGCACCTGAGCGCCGAGACCGAGTGGTATTACGAGGAGGCTTACGACATGGACCAGCGCCGCGTGCTGGACACCGTGGCCGCCGCACAACGTCATGTGGATCAGGGCATTTCCTGCACGCTGTTCGTCCCGAGTAGCGTCACCACCCGCACCCTGCAGGCGTATTACCTGTACGCCTACCGCCTGGGCATCAAAACCCTGTACTACACGCGTCTGCGCAAGTCCAACCTGCAAGAGTGCCTGAACTGCGTGGTCTGATACGGCCTCTGATTGCAAGGTGTTGAAAACACCTGGAAATCTGACCGTGGCGACCAGGAAAACACGGCTTCCGTGTCAAGCCTTCCGACCACCCGCTCCGCTCGGGTTCGTCACCGACTCACCGCAATCTCCCAAGGAGTCTCCATGTCATCTCAACCCTTTTCTGCCACCAACTGGTCCGATCCCGAGGACAGCTTCTCGGCCACTTTCTACGAGAAATACACTTCCCAAGTGTGGTTTCCCGAAGAAATTCCCCTGAGCAACGACGCGCTGGTCTGGAAGACGCTGAGCGACGCCGAACGCTGGACGTATATCCACGCCTCGGCAGGTCTGAATGCGCTGGACACGTTGCAGGGTGAGGTGGGGATGCCTGCCTTGCGCGGGCTGGTGGACGGCCATATCCGCAAAGCGACGCTGCAATTCCAGGGCATGATGGAGGACATCCACGCCCGCAGCTACAGCTTGATGAACAAGACGTTCCTGACCACTTCCGAGGAACGTGAGGTCTTCGAGTGGGTGCGGACGCAGCCCCATCTGCAATTCAAGATCGCCTTGATCCAGGGCATTTTCCACGATCCCGACGTGTCGACATTGGGTTTGTGGAAGAAGATGGTGGTGTCCTGCATGTTGGAAACATCGCTGTTTTACAGTGGGTTCTTCTATCCGCTGTATCTGGCCGGACAGGGCCGTATGGTCTCGGCAGGAGAGATCTTCAACCTGATCATTCTGGACGAGGCCCTGCACGGCGTGTATGTGGCGCTGCTGGCGCAGGAGAAATTCAACGTGCTTAATGCCGCCGAGCAGGCGTATGCGAAAGCCTGGTACGCCGAGACCCTTCAGAAGCTGTACAGCAACGAGCTGGCTTACACCGAAGTTCTCTACGCCGATGTGGGGCTGGCTGGGGAGGTCAAGCGCTTTATCCGCTTCAATTTCAACGTGCTGGCCGATAACCTCGATCTGGAGCGCAGTTTCCCCGATGAGGAGATTCATCCCGTGGTTCAGAACGGCATTCAGGGACGCGGCACCACCCACGACTTCTTCAGCGCCAAGGGCAGCAGCTACAGCAAGATCACCACCGAGGCGATCACTGACGCTGATATAGCTGCGTTGTGGGCCGGCCATTTCCCGGATCTTCAACCCACCGGGCGTGTCAGCCATGACTGATGCCCAGACGCCACCTTTCGTGCTCCTGACGCAGGACGACTGCCCCAATTGCGAGCGCCTGAAGCTGATGCTGGAAAAGCCGCTCAGGGGCCAGTTTGACTCTCAGATTGAGGTGGTTCACCGCCAGCAGCACGCCGCTGCTTTCACCGCGCTGAGCGAAAGCAGCGGCGTGCAGAGTACTCCGGTGCTGATCCACCGGGCGAGCGGGAGGGTGCTTGTGAATACCGGAGGATTGGGAGAGGTGCGGGGCTTCCTGACGGCCCAGCGCTGAACCAGTCTCATGGAGACCCCACAACGGTGATGTTGCCTTAACTGGCGTCAGGTCGGGCTAAGGGCAGGGGTGGTCTGAACCTTAAATCACCTCTGCTGCAACCGTTGACCATGCCTGGAACACATTTTCCTGATTGTTTCTTCTGGTCGATGCGGAAGCGCCGGTACGAGTGTGATGCTGAAGGCTGCCGGTTAAGGAATTCTTGCGCTCGTTTCCGCCGCTTGAATCCCTCTTTACCGTCATCGGGCGTCACTTGCCCCAGGTGGGCCAGATCGCGGTTGAGGTTCAGCCTGGTCTGTGGTGTGGGTAAAGCTTCCGGTTAGCTCCGGTAAAGCGGGATTAAGCCCTGCGTCACGTCTGCATCCTCTGAGCCCGGGAAGGTGGGCACATGAATGAACAGCAATTGCAGGGGAAGAAAATTGCCATTCTCGCCGCCGACGGTTTCGAGCAGGTGGAACTTCTGCACCCACGTGAGGCGCTGCACCAGGCCGGAGCCACCACCGAGATCATTGGCCTGGAAGCCGGTCAGATCCAGGGTCTGAACCACATCGATAAGGGCGAGAAGGTCGATGTGGACCGTACGGTGCAGGACGTGAGCGCCGCCGACTACGACGGTCTGCTGTTGCCCGGCGGCGCCGTGAATCCGGATACCCTGCGGCTGAACGAACGGGCTGTCGCCCTGGTCCGCGAGTTCTATGACAGCGGTAAACCCATCGCCGCGATTTGCCATGCGCCCTGGATGCTCAGCGAGAGTGGAGTGGTGAAGGGGCTGCACATGACCAGTTGGCCCAGCCTGCAGCACGAACTCAAACTGGGTGGAGCCAAGTGGGTGGATCAGGAGGTTGTGACTGACCGCGGCGTAGTGACTAGCCGGAAGCCGGACGACATTCCTGCCTTCAACCGCAAGATGATCGAGGAGTTTGCCGAGGGCGATCACGCGCGGCGTCAGAGTGAGCGGCGCTGATTGCACTCATTTTGGCCATGTCTCTGAGTGGGGTGCTGGCAACTTCACCCGGGTGGAGCCAGGAGGGATCAGACAGGCGGTTTGAGATTCAAACCGCCTGCTGCATGGCTTCCCGCCAGAGCAGAATCGCAGCGGCTGGTTTCCTTCTCGCGGTGGTAGGGACGGTGGTTCGGATCTGGTAGGAGGGGTTCGAGACTCGAGCGTGTAGAGCGGGGAATTCCTGGCTTCGCCATCCTCGTCTGAAGCCGAGCTGGTTACGTTCCTGCTGCCTGCCCTGCGATGTGATCCCTCCACGAGGTTGTGGTAGCGGACGGTGGAGATGACCTGAATGTGTTCCATGAAATGGAGCACAGGGAATACGCGCAGTGCCGCCCCAGAGCTCCACCGCTGATCGGTGTGAAGAACCGCTGGCATGTCGTCCTCCCTCAACAGGAGCATCGAGAAGGACCTGCCTTGGTGTTGCGGTGTTCGTGGAGGAGGCTGTCCAGCACATCCCCGTGTTCGTCGATCGCCACAACCACTGCTTAAGCCCGTCAGCTTTGACGCACACCTTTGTCCAGAGACTACCGGGAACAGCGGCGTTCCCTCCCGGTGACGCAGGCCGTTCACTAAGAGTGGGCCGAACTTAAGACACCATTTGCGCAACGTCTCGTGGCTGACGAGGATGCCACGCTCGTGGGGGAGCTCCTAAACGTTACGCTGGCTGAGGAGGAAGCGATGGTAGAGCCGCAGGGGAGAGCTGATGACGCTAAGTGGAAAACAGTGGCGGCAGCGGCGCCCAGGCACTCACAGCTCACCGGCCAACCGAGGTTAACTTGCCAGAACCCCAGGCCGGGCCGAACTGACGAGATGCACCCTCTTGCCCAAATGACCGCTATCACCAGTCACTCGCGTAGGCTGGCCTTCCTCCTCTGTCCATCCCATCAGGTCTTTTAGGCTTAAGCCGGCGCAGGCAATGCTGTTTTGAAGGTGAGCGAACCTCAACTGGTGTCATTGTTCTTTCTGGCTTGTCCGCCGTATGGTGCCATCAGACGACGAGACGCTAGAGGTGTTGCCAGACTTTGGAGACTGGGGCTTTCTGGGACGATTGGGGATTTCGCGTCCTATCTCCGCCAAACGTCGAGCACTTCGCGCAACCAGGTGTTGGCTTCCTTGATCGCCATCCACCATTGCCTGCCTTCATCACTGTTGAACGGACCATCCTGACCAGCACGCTATGAGCCTAGAAGTGGATGGTCTGGCAAGGGGTTACGCGCGACCCGGCCAGGAAGGGGGGTTGCAAGGGAGGGAGGAGGAAGTGAATGTGGAGCATCGCTCTCCCCACCCTCACGCATGCCTGTGCCGTTTATACGGCGTGACCAGAGCGCTTGTTTTCATGGAGAGGGAGCTCAGGGATCGGCCAAAGTGCTGGGTTACATAAATTGAAGGCCTGCTCTGTGCCATTGCACGGTGCTGGCACCCGAAATGCACCTCTTTCCGAGCCTGCTGGTGAATTTGGAAATCAGGCGGAGCACCGGCCTCTAAGACCACTCGTCGCGTTGCCAGATTGGTATGGGACGGTGCTGCTCCTGCTCTCTGGTGCCTCCGGGATTGGCGTGTCTGCACAGGGCATGACACGCGCCCTGCCGGACGACTTTTCGCCGCCTCGAAAGGCCACTTGCCGCCCTACTTCAGAATCCCACGGTTCGTGAAGGCTTTTTGCACGGCAGTAGCTGCAGCATCGCCGGCCATTACCTGGGCCGTCTTCACCGTGGTCTGGGCAGCGGCAGCGAAGCTGGTGTCCGGCGCAAAGCCGAACTGCGCATTGATGATGATGCGGTCAGCCTTGCGGGCTCCGAGTGCCTGCCGGATGTCCCACAGGGCGCGCGCCCAGATCTCGCCGTCGGCATGGACCTCACCGCGCACGTCTTCCGGATAGTGCTTGTTGGTGTCCGTGCGGCGGATGCAGTGCGGCACCGTGCTGGTATACGTCGTGCTGTCCCAGTCCATCAGGCAGGGCAGCGGCGTCCTGATGGGCGCTTTATAGGCGGTTGCCACGGCCTGTGTGACGGTCAGCGCCAGGTAATCGCCGAAGGCTTCCCCGATGCTCCCGGCCTCCAGGCTGGTGCCGAAGCCCGGCACCTGAGCATTGTGCACGGCGTGGCCGTACTCGTGAACGATCACCTCGCCGTCTTCGGCATCGTCCACGCCCCCCTTACCCAGGCGGATGATGTCCGGATGGTCGTTCTGGTACGAATTGTCGATACCGTACTGGCTGACCTTGAGTGCCTGCTGCCGCTTGTTCACGGCGGGCAGTTCGCTGCCGAAGCCCAGCGACTGGAGATACATCTGCGCTTCGGTGATCCAGAAATACGCCATGACCTGCTCGAACCCGTCCTGATTTCGGGTGAAGTTGAAGGGGCCGGGGCCGTAGACGGGCGTGCCAGTCTCGCTGGCCACTTTCGCGTAGTCGCCGATGAGGTATCCGCTGCCGTCCAGATGGGTCAGGGTCACGTTGTAGTACGCGCTGGCGGGCACGGCGCTGACCGAGTCCTTCTGATCCGTCAGCGACTCGTCACCGGTCGTCTGTACAGGATTGGGTAAAAAGGCCTTCGCCGCGGCAGTCGTCTGCCCGGTTACAGGCTTGCCGGTACCGCCCTGCGCGGACAGCACGGTGTTGCTGGGGGACTGCCCACAGCCAGCAAGCAGCGAGAGGGACATCAGCGCGGTCAGGGCCGTCCGGTACTTGGAGTCCATTTAGAACCAGCATACGCCCACTAGCAGCAGTTGCTGGCCTGAGGTGGGCCGCAGAACTGAAACCTTTTGGCCGCTGAAAAGGTGCGTGCGCTGCCTGAGCGTGGCGTTGATGTAAAAGTCAAGGTAATCAAAATGCGGGGCATTTAAAGCCCACAAGGCGTGGCATGCAACCGGAGCTTGAAGCCATAGAGGCAGTTGAAAAGTGAGGCCGGCGGTTCGCCGCGAGTGTTGCGCATGATCATCCGATGGGTTGGCGAGCCGTAGGCCCCGGTGTAAGCGCAGTGCAGGCAGTCCACGGTCGGCCCGGTTCCTCTTAAGTTGGCAGCTGGGCCGCTTCGACGGCAGCGAGGACACTCGGTCAGGAATGGCTCGGCAAGGAAGTAGTGAATTGTTGTGCCGGAGCTCTCGAAGCGATCTGTTTTGGCTAAGCTGCTTTCGTCTCGTCCTTCCTCCGAAGGGCGGGAACGCTTGCGGCGCGGAGGCTGAGCCGGTGCAGCGACTGACGTCACCTGGCCCGTATAGCGGCGTAGTCTGGCCTGAACACGGAACACAGCTTGTGCCTGTGGGATGGAGGTCAAAGGGTGAAAAAGCACAGGATCTACTGCACGGTGTGTGACCGAGCGACGGGCAAGATTCGCTCGCTGTACGGTCTCTTCCCTGATCAACTGCTGGTTCCCGGCGAGATCGCCCACCACTTTAACGGCGACAGGACGAACAGCGATCCAGCCAAATTGCCAGTCTTACCCAGTCAGCGCTTCCGTGCCAAGATCGAAAATCGCCTGTGCTGCGCGAAGCGCGGCCTGCTAGGTCTGTTCTCCGAGCCGGTTTGGGATGTCACTGCCACCCGGGACCGCCGAGGCACGCTATTCGAGGGTGTGATTCTCGGATGAATCGGCGCAATGGTCCGACATGGATTCACGCTGTCATGCTGCTGCTGGTGACCATGCTGCTGGGCTGGGTGCCGCTGCTGGGACCGTTGTTGTTGGGCGGCCTAGCTGGGAGGGCGGCACCCGGCTGGCGTGCGTTCGCCGTTTTGCTCCCAGCCTTGGCGCTTCAGACAGGCCTGCTCCTTGGGGCGCGTTGGGCCGCCCTGACTGTCCAGAACAGCGGACTGGATAGTGGGCTGTGGACCGTGGTGGCGTGGCTGGGCAGTCCGCTCTCTGCCGCGTTGGGCCGTCCGCTGGGTCATGTCCTCGGCAGCGCCACGCTGGCAGGCTTTTTATTGCTCTACACCCTGCCAGCGCTTCCGGGATTGCTGATCGGCGTCCATATGTCCAGTCGCTCCAGACGCTGGTAAAGGGAGTGCTGCCAGGTAGGTCCGATAAACGATGCGCCCCCGTGACAGCCCAGGAAGTCGACTAGAGCCGTACGGTCGGAGAGGATGGGTGAGTCTGTTCACCGTGATCGGCAGCGTAGGCGCAGGCGAGCAGATCGGCCAGTTTGATGGAGGTCGGCTCACTCAGGCGCAGGGTGGTCACAGAATATGAGGCAGAGCCTACTGGGGCATAGGAAAAGCGGCCCGAAGGCCGCTTTGATTCTTCTAAGATAGCCTGATATTCGCGCCCTGTCAAATCTATGCACCTGGTTTAAACTGTCTGAGCGCAGATACGGTGTCGGTCCAACTCTCCAGAATATCCATTGGTTATGGCGAGGCGCCTGTCATGCTCAATGATATGGATACTGAGCCCCAATACTGGGAAGGCGTCCACCTGCACGCCGGGGAGATCTCCGATCATCCGCAGGCCAATCGGCCTGTATGTGGCAACAATCCCTCATTTCATTAAACCTCCTGGGCCTGACATAGACGTGTAAATCCATCTGGCCAGGGAAAATAGTTTCGTCTGAAGTCACAGGCGGAATGCAAGTATTGTTTTGAATGATGCGCTCGCTGGCTTGCAGCGCTCGAGTGCCGTTAACACTCATTTTGGAAGGCCGCTTGCAGAGCGACACCAATGATGGAGACGCAAAGTTGCTTGACGCCGCCGTGCGTGAGGAGGGAACCGTAGGCTCGCTGCTGGACATCGGGGTGGCGGTACGGCCTCTGGTCTGACACGGCGCAACGGCTTTACGGCGTTAGTTGTCAGCACCCTCTTCGCCACCTGCTGGGATTTAAGGGGCGTTACCGCTAGATCCCTGCTGCATGCACTATCTTCTCATCATGTCAGCAAAACCGCGATTGGAATCGCTCCAGGGTGCTGACGGGATTGAAAGCGCTGAAACTGCTTTTCATCCTCAGGCTCACGTCCGGGCCTGGTGGCGCATCACCCAAGCTCTCGGCAACGCCACGACGCCCGCCGAAGTGCTCCATGCGGTCGTGCATGAAGGAATCCAGGCCCTCGGTGCTAGAGGCGGAGCAGTGGCGCTTCCATGCGCGGATGGACAAACGCTGGAAATTCGCACCACCTTCGGGTATGACCCCGTGGCTGTCGCCCCCTGGCAAACCATGCGGCTTGAACGCCCGACACCTGTGACCGAAGCCTACCGACAGAAAACCCCCCTGTTCATCGAGACGGGTCCCCAGGCTCTGCAGGACTATCCCGTCCTGCAGACTGAGATGCAGAACTTCTCTGGCAGCCTGGCCGCCCTTCCGCTGATGGTGAAAGATCAGGTGTTCGGCGTCCTGATGCTGACCTTTTCTCAACAGCGGGTCTTCGCTGACGTTGACCGTCAGTTCCTCTCCTCGCTGGCGGGCCAGTGTGCACAGGCACTTCAACGCAGCACCGCGCTGGAGCGAACGGAGCGGCTGAATGAACAGCTTCTCTTTCTCGCTCGGGCCAGCGAAGTGCTGAGCAGCTCGCTGGACCTCGATGCTGTCCTGGAAAGCATCGCCCATCTGCTCGTCCCGCGCCTGACGGACTGGTGCGTGATTCACCTCCCGTCGCCCCATGGACAACAGCTCCTCCCGGTGACCGTGGTTCATCAGGACCCGGCAATGGTCAGCTTTCTGCGTCAATTTATCGAGGACAATCCCGTCGAGACCACCGTCGAGAATGGGGCCGGCCGCGTGTTCATGACCGGCCTTCCTGAAGTCATCCCGGTGGTCACCGACGAGCTGTACGACGCCCTTCCACAGTCGGACACCTGGAAGAACGACGTCCGGCGTCTGCAGTTGCGTTCCGTCATTACGGTACCGATGCATGCCAATGGTCAGGTGGTCGGCGTGTTGGGGCTGGCCAGGACCAGTCTGGACCGGGTCTATGATCAGGAGGATGTGGCCTTCGCTCTCGAAGTCGCCGGGCGGGCCGGCCAGGCTGTGGAACATGCCCGGCTGTACACCCAGGCGCAACAGGAGATCGAACGGCGCGAGCAGGCCCAGAAGGAACTGGACATGGCCAACACGTCGCTTGAAGAACGGGTCCGGCAACGGACGCAGGATCTGTCCGAGGTGAACCGGGAACTCGAAGCCTTCACGTATTCAGCGTCACATGATCTCCGGAGCCCGGTCCGGCATGTCCTGAGCTTCGCCGACCTGGCCAGGCGGGCGCTGGACAAGTCGCAACCGGAGAAAGTGGTGCAGTACCTGGACGTGATCCAGCAAGGCGCCCTGCGGATGAACGCCCTGATTGACGGCATGCTGAGGCTATCCCGCGCTGGAAGCCAGACATTCAGCGCCCAGGTGGTCGATCTGGAGGCCCTGGTGCGTCAGGGACAGCAGGATGTCAGGCTGGAGTTCCCGGAGAGACCCATTCACTGGGAAGTGGGGCCGCTGCCGCCCGTCTGGGGAGATCCATCGATGTTGCAGCAGGTGATGACAAACCTGATGAGCAACGCGGTCAAGTATTCCAATACCCGTCAGACCTCAGAAGTGAAGGTCTGGGTAGAAACGCGCGAGCATGAATGGATGGTCTCAGTGCAGGACAACGGCGTTGGCTTCGATCCCAGATACGCCGAGAAACTCTTCGGGGTGTTTCAGCGTCTTCATCCACAGCGCGAAATTGAAGGGGTGGGGGTAGGCCTAGCCACCGTCAGGCGCATTTTGATGAAGCATCGGGGCCAGGTGTTTGCCGAGAGCTCCGGAGGTTCGGGTGCCACCTTCCGATTTACGCTCCCCAAACCTCGGCAGTAAAATCTTGCCATCTCAACCGGGGAGAGGCTGCCCCGCCGTGACCGATCTGCGCCCACTGGCCCCTTGCCCTCATTACCGGAACGGGACGAGCGGGTTTGAGGCAGTCTGTGACGACATGAGCGGCAAAATCAGAACGTCCGGATCTCCCTCTTGGCTCAGCGCCCGAGGAGCAGCGCAGCTCGGTGACGCCTTCCGCCATAGCATCCCATTCGGGGAGCGCCTTCAGAGGCTGAGTTCGTAAGTGACGAAAGGCTGGGCTCGGAGATGTCATGGCACTGTGACCGAGTGTGCGGGGTGAGCGCCGTTGCTGCCCCAAGGGTGCGCTGGTCTCCGGGTCACCAGCCTCAAAGGAAGATCTGGGGATCGAGCTTAAGGTGCGCGGCCAGGCTGTGCATGTGCGTCCGGGTGAAGTTCTGCTCCCCGCTGACCAAGCGATCCAGTTCCTGGCGCTCCTCTCTGACCTCCCGCACCACGTCCAGGAACTTCATGGCTGCGGCGTAGTGCCCAGGGTTCCGATGGGGTCGAGCAGGCCACCCGCCAGCTCGGTGACGGTCTTCCGGGCGTTGAGCACAGCGTGATGGTCAACAGTCATCAGGGTAGCTTCCAGCGGCACGAAAGAGCCGAAGTGATCGGCGGGAATCGGCGTCAGGGCATCCTGGACCGGGCAGGGGCTGCCGCCAACCGTCCTCTGGCTTAGCGCTCCTGATCGCCCTCGGGGCATTTGATATTGAAGTCAAGACTCAGGGTAGACGAATCAAGGTGCCCCACGCATGCCCCACAGGGGGCAAAGAAGAAGGCGGCCCAAGAGGCCGCCTTGATGTCGAATAAAATACCGTCAAATGTACGGGTGGTCAAGGTTATGCAGGCCGTTGGGCGATAGTTTCAGAACAACGGCGCGTTTTCGTTGTTGTGAAAGCCAGGGGCAACCGTATAAGTGTCTTGAGTTACAAAGAGCTTAAAGCGTGCTGCGGCTGGCAACCACTTTTGACCACTCAGAACAGTGCGGCATATCTCTGCGGCATTCCTTGCCCCTTAATCTGCGTCGATAATTGAGTACCCGCTATAACAGGCACGCTGATCGTTTACGTTCGACTTTGTCCTGGCCGACAGAGGGGTGTATTCATTCCCGCCGCCCGGCAGACATCCGGCGGCCTTCTATCTGAAGCAGCGTCACTCACTGACCTCGAATCCGGTGGATTCCTACTTTCAGATGAAGAATGTCGATTCAGCGATTCTCATCTCCTGACAGATTTCAGCTTGTTCAAGGGTCAAATCGAGCTGTGCTTCAACGAATCGTCTCCCACGTATCGCGGGCCCTCTGGCGACTTTCACAGTCATGCCAGGAACTTCATGCTGACGCGGACCGGTTCTCCGCGCTCAGGTCACTGAAGCGGCGGTCGGACCGGTCCGGAGAGCGTATTGGTAACGGACTGCACCTGTGTCTATGGTGTTCTTGCCTGCGCAACCTGCCGCCCTGTATGTTGAGAGCAGTACCGCCAATAAAAATATATAGCCGACGCTATTTCGTCGATTGTGCCAGTCCCAGGAGGTTTGTATGTCACGTCCCCCTCCAGATCCCGCCACTTACTTCGACACGACCGGACGCGACGACCGTCTGAGTGGCGGCGTGAGACGGATTCCAATCGACACGCCGCATGGCACCTTTCAGGTCTGGACCAAGCGCGTCGGCAACCACCCCACCATCAAGGTGCTGCTGCTCCACGGCGGGCCCGGCGCCACTCACGAATACTTCGAGGCGTTCGACAGTTACCTTCCGGCGGCGGGGATCGAGTACTACTACTACGACCAGCTCGGCTCGGCCTACAGCGACCAGCCGGACCTCCCAGAGTTATGGGAACTGCCCCGCTTCGTCGAGGAGGTCGAGCAGGTTCGCCAGGCCCTCGGGCTGAGCCGTGAGAACTTCTTCCTGCTGGGGCACTCCTGGGGCGGCATTCTGGCCCTCGAATATGCCCTGAAGTACCCCGAGCACCTGAGGGGCCTGATCATCTCGAACATGATGTCCAGCATCCCGCAGTACAACGCCTACGCGCGCTCAACCCTGATGCCGGGCATGGATCAAGACGTGCTGGCCGAAATTCAACAGCTGGAAGCCGACTCGGACTACGAAAACGCACGCTACATGGAACTGCTGGTGCCGCACCACTATGTCCATCATGTGTTGCGTCTGTCTCCCGAGGAATGGCCCGATCCGGTCAACCGCGCCTTCAAGCACATCAATCCGGCCATTTACGTGCCGCTGCAAGGTCCGAGTGAACTGGGCGCGAGCGGCAAGCTGGTGGACTGGGACCGCACCGCGGACCTGAAACACGTCGATATTCCAACGCTGGTGATCGGCGCCCAGCACGACACCATGGACCCTGCCCACATGGCCTGGATGGCCAGCGAGTTGCCCGACGGCCAGCACCTGCACTGTCCGGACGGGAGCCACATGGCCTTTTACGACGACCAGGAGCGCTACTTTGACGGCCTGATCCGGTTCCTGCATGATATCGACGCGCGCCCAGCGCAAGAGTAATTGACCGGGACCTTCCGCCTGCTGTCCATGAGTCTGTGGAATGTCAGGTGACCTGCAATGGCTTTCATCTCTTTCCACAGGTCGTGATTAAGTGATGGGATAGGGGCGCTCTGCTCAGCGGTCAGACGCTCCCAGGGGCCGCCGAACCGGACCAGCCCTGCAGTCACTCCAGCGGATGGAAATAAAGATTCATCTCGCTCTCGTTGTACGAATGATCGGTGAACCATGCCTCGTCCGCAAGGCCAAGCGTGGGCTACTGTCTGGAACCCGTGAGGAGTTGCTGCTCTTCTCCTCTAAGCGTCTGCGTGGCGGTCACGCAATACCGTGCCAGATGGCTCACTGGACCGAAAGGCCTTGATAACGGACGACTTCATGGAGTAGGTCAACAGTACCAATTTGCCCGGAATGACAGCACATTGCCATCTGGTAAGGCTGCTATGCAGGGACGGGTGTGCGTGGTTCTGACAGCGCATGATGCCCCCAGTGCCTGCGCCCCGCAAGGTCACCACTCTGTCGTACAGAGACGGGGCCAGGCGCTGGCACTATTCTCTAGCTGCTCAGCCGTGCCCGCACCACCCAGTCGCTGACAGCCGCTTGAACGTCATGTGCAACCTCGCTGGGAAGATGCGTGGTCTCCTGCGCCGCTTCCAGCTGACGCAGCAGTGTCACGTAGGCCGGGCGATACATGCCCAGTGGCTCGGGCAGCGGCTCGTTCTCGCGCTCGCCCCGCTTGAGAGCGATCAGGTCCGCCAGGAAGGGCAATCCAGCCTCCGTGTTCAGCCATTCCAGATTGGCCTCAATCTCGCCGCTGCGCATCAGGTGAATGCCGGTCAGAACAGTGCGGAAGGCGTACAACAGGGGTTTGAGCCGGGGTTGCTGCTCCTTTTCCAGCAGCTTCCATTGGTTGGCCGTGAAACCCAGATAGTGCAGGGCATGCCAGCGCGTCAGCACGCTGGGCGCCAGGGCGACCAGCTCGGCGTGCGCGGCCGTGGTCTGGATCACGTGCGGCGAGAGCAGTTGCTCCAAGACGTAGCCGTTACGGGTCAGCAGCAGGCGGGCAAATTTGTGGGCGTCATGGGTGACCAGATCAAGCTCGACCGTCCCGTCGTCGCGGGCCAGCTCATGCGTCTCGTTTCGTGTGCCCAGCCCCAGCACCTCGCGCAGCGGCAGCAGATGAACGCCGCGCAAATCCCAGTCACTGTCGGGGCTGGCAAAACCGTACAGGTGTGCGCCGCTGAGAGTGGCAAAGAGCAGCGGGTAGGGATGAGCTTGGGCGGCACTCAAGAGCTGAGGTGGGAACGGGATAGCAATCACAACCGACATTTTCCGCCATCCAGAGTGTGCAGGGTCACCACATGCGCCTCAGCGCTGTCGGGAAATTCCAATGAGTTCAACTGAGCGCTCAGGACGGCAGCCGGAACGGGCTGACTGCGGGCGGCGTTGCGGGCGCTGAAGACGCCGGGCGGCGTCCACGCCACCTCGATGCGGGTCAATGCTCCGTAGGCCTCGCCCAGCGTCAGAACCTGTGCACGCTGATCCCGGCGCAGACTGCCTGCGTCCCACACAACATGCGCCCCGCGCCGCAGCCCTGCGCGCACTGCCTCACGGGCCGCCTGCATGACCTGCCCATTGACGCGCTGATCGGTGTGGTCCTTGCCCAACTTCGCGCGCAGGGCGTCCAGACTCACTAGGTGGGCGTCTGGCTCCTGGACGGCCAGCGTGCTTTTGCCACTGCCACTGGGACCGCACAGCACCGTGACCGTTGGGAAACCGTGACGGGCGGCGTCCTGCACGCGGGCGGCGGCCTCGTGGGGCGTATGGATGATGCCCGATTCCCAGTCACGCAGACCGCGCCCCAGCGCCAGGGTCAGCAACGCTGGAGAGGCCCCGGGCAGCAGCGCCGTCAACTCGGCCCGGAACCTGGCCGCCGGATCGGCCACCTCCCAGACGCCCAGCTCACGGGCGGCGAGTTCCAGCAGATCGGCCGTGTCCTCGCCCTGCCGGGCATCGTCGCCCAGGACGGTGCGGCCCCGCGCATCGGCCCGTGCCAGTAACGTCAGCAGCGGCAACGGCGCACGCCGGGCCAGGGCCGGAACGCTGCGCTCCAGGTGGCCGTCCAGGGCCCGGTGCAGGCTGTGATGTTCGGCGATCAGGTGCAGCACCTTCAGCAGCAGCGTGGGCGGCCACCCGGCGTCCAGCAGCCGGTAGGCCAGATGGTCCTTGCCACGCCGCGCGTGTCCGCGCGAACGCAGGCGAAGGTGGCCCGCCTCGTCCAGCTCCTCACGGGTGGTCAGCGCCTTGCCGATGTCGTGCAGGGCCGCTGCTAGCAGCAGCGCGGCCCGGTCTGGACCGCTCAGGCCGGCGGCGTCGGCCAGGACATGCGCCTCGTCCACCACCAGGGCTGAATGCACTGCCACATTGCCCTCGGCGTGCCAGTGGGTGTCCTGCGGAGTGTCTTCCAGCCGCGAGAGCAGAGGCAGCAGGGGAGAGAGTGCCGCGCTGATGATGCTGAAAGGGAGCGGTTCGTTCGCACCCAGCCGGGAGGGCAACTCAGCGGCCTGCATCGCTGTTCCCTCCTGTCCGCAGACCGTTGGCCTCCACGGGTTTGGTCAGCCAGTGCCCATCGGTCTGGACGTGTCCGGCGCGCACATATTTCGCCATGAGGCGCGGGAACTCCACGTACGGAATCGCGCCGGTCACACGCACCACATAGCCTTCCATACGCTCTGGATCAACCGGAAGGGCCCGCAGCGCGGCCTCACTCCACATGCCCCGGTACAGCTCGCGAGGTGTTGGCACTCCCAAGCGGGCCGCCCAGTCCAGCACCTCGTCCCAGGGGCGAGACACGTTCTGATCGTCCCAGACGCTGAACAGGTAAAAATAACCGTCCAGTGCCTCGTAGCGCAGACTGTGAACCGCGTAGACATTCTCGCCGCACAGCCGCCAGCCGCCAGGAATCTGATGTCCGAAACGGCCTCGCTCGGCCTTGACCCAGCTCCGCGACGGGTGAGGGCGAGTGTCCAGGCTGCGGGCGTGCAGATCCGTGCGGTACAGGCTGGTGTTCTCACCGTCCAGTTTCTCGGTCACGACAACGTCCTGACCGATCAGGCCGCCCAAGTCACCGATGCGGCGGTCGCCATTCTGCAACCCTGGAGACCAGGGCAGATGGGGGGTAGAGGGATACTTGATTCGCATGGGAGATCACTGCCCGGCAGACTATGTCAGGCAGTGGCAGCGGCGCATGGGCCAGATGGGTCCCCGGCCTGCGCCGGATGGCCTATCCGTCCACCGCGGCCCGCCTCGCCCCGATCAGCCAGGTCTCGGCCAGTGCATAATCCGGGCGTTCGGGCAGCCGGGTGCGCGCATACGCCTTATCGAAGGCCCGGTGCAGCTCCAGTCGCCAGCGATTCGTCTCTTCCCAGTTCAGTTCACCCGATTTGACGGCCAGCAGCGCGGCGCGGTGTTCGCCCACATCGACCAGAACCTCGCCAGTGTTCAACACGTGAATACCGCTGAGCAGCAATCTCAGCAGATGCATGACGTGCTTGGGGCGGATGTCTCCGTGGTTCCGCCGGTCCATTTCCAGCCGCTTGAACTGGCCCATCACGTAGCCGCCGTAGGTCTGGTAGACCAGCTGACTCAGCAAAGCGCCCCGGATGTTCAGCAGGGCCTGGGCAACGGGCGTGACCGTCAGCACCTGCGGGCTGTACAGCACTTCGAGCACGTTGGGATTGGCCTTGAGCGCCAGCAGCAAGAATTTGCGCGCCTCCCAGTACACCTCCTCGCCGCGCTCCAGTTGTTCAGGCACGTCGCCCAGACCCCAGTGCGCTGTGGCCGGCGGCAGGTAAAAGCCGCGCAGATCGGTGTCGCTGTCTGCCGTATCCAGCCCGAAGGCGCGGCTGCCCATCACGCAGCGGTACTGGACATGGGGAAAGTAGTCGGTGTGGTTGACCGGCAGGGCCTCGGCTTCCTTGCGGCGTACCCCCAGATGGACGCGGTTGATGGCCAGCAGCGCGCCGTCCGGGAACTGCACGTCGTAGATGCTGGAGCTGCCCTGGGCCGGCGCGCGGGCCACCACCCCTACCGCTCCCGCTGGACGATCGCCCTGCGGCGTGCGAAGCGTAACGCTGGTGCCGGGGGGCAAGGCCGAAGCAGAGGGGAGAGGCGGCATGGGGTCTCAATCTAACGTCGCGCGCTGAGGTGAGAGGAACCGGAAGCTCAGGTGGCCCCTGTGCCTCTAGGCGGCATGCCATCAGGTGGAAGAGCCTACTGATTACATGAGTAGCCGATAAAGAGTATGTTGAACTGCGACCGCCTCACGTTGAATATGGCTCCATCCAGCCCTCTTCTGGAAACTGCTTTAGGAAGCGTGACCCAGACCTTCTGCATCACTCATCCGTGCCCCGAATGGAGAACTGTATGTCCAAGAAAGCTGCGTCCGCCCACAAGCTTCCGGTCTTCTCACGCGGCCTCGCGCTGGCCCTCTCCCTGGGCCTGTCGCTTGCGGGCGCCCAGGACGCGCGGCAGAGCACACTGGTGATCGGCGGGGATTTTTCCGACCTGATCACGCTTGATCCCGGCGTGTCCTACGAGTTCAGCGGCTCGCTGGTGGCAGGCAACCTTTACGACACGCTGGTGATCTACGAAGGCAACGATCTCAAGACCCTGAAACCCCGCCTGGCATCGAGCTGGAAGGTCACGCCCACGGCCACTGGATCACGCATTATTTTCAAGCTGCGGGACGCCAAATTCAGTACCGGGCGCCCCGTGACCGCCGCCGACGTGATCTATTCCCTGACCCGCGTCATTGCACTGAAAACGCCATCCAGTTTCCTGCTGACCGATGTGGCCAACATCACCGCCAAGTCCCTGAGCGCCCCCGACGCCAAGACGGTGGTGATGGATATCCCCAAAACGGCCAACCCCAATATTGTGCTGGCGTTGCTGACCTTCAACGTGGGCGGCGTGGTGGACTCGACGGAGGCCAAGGCCCACGAGACGAACGGAGATTACGGCACCGCCTGGCTCAAGGATCACTCGGCGGGCAGTGGGCCATTTATGCTCAACCGCTGGGACCGCAGCGCGCAGGTCGCGCTGGATGTGAACCCCAACGCTTTTCGCAAATCACCCAACATCAAGCGCGTGATCCTGCGCTACATGCTCGAATCGGCCGCGCAGCAAAGCTCTTTAAATTCAGGCGAGATCGACGTGGCCTGGGACTACACGCCCGACGCTTTCAAGGCCGCCCAGAGCAATCCCAAACTCAAGACCCTCAAAACCGATACCTTTCAGTTGCAGTATCTGGGCATGAACTCTGCCAAGGGCTCGCCCTTCGAAGACCCCCGCGTGCGCGAGGCGGTTCGCTACGCCATCGATCAGGACGGCATCATCGCCAGTTTGCTGCAGGGCCTGGGCCGCAAGACACAGACCATCATCCCCATTGGGCTGGCTGGTTCGGACCCCAAGATCTACTACCCCTACAATCCTGCCAAAGCCAAACAACTGCTTGCGGCGGCCGGCAAAGCGGGCGGCTTCAGCGTGGATTTCCTGGTCAGCACCGGCTCGTGCGCGGGCGGGGTGCCGTGCCAGGACCTCGCGGCCAAGGTGCAGTCTGATCTTGCCAAAGTCGGCATCAAGGCCAACATCCGTCAGATGGTCAACTCGGAGCTGCTTACCGCCTACCGCGCCCAGAAAGCCCAGCTGATCCAGGTTGCCTGGAGTCCTGATTACCCCGACGCCGACGGCAACGGGACCCCACTCAGCGACTACGCCGCCAAGTCGCTGGCCTGGCGCAACAGCTGGGAAAATGCGGCGGCCAGCAAGCTGGCACAGGCGGCGGCCATCGAATCCAACAGCACCAAGCGACTGGCGCAGTATGGGCAGCTCACCGCGCTGCTCGCCAAGGAAGGACCCTACGCCATCCTGTTTCAACCGTACAAGCCCGTGGTGGTCCAGGCAGGCATTTCCGGCTTCAACCGCAATGCCAACGGCGACGTGCAGTTCGAAAAGATCAGCAAGAAGTGAGCTCGGGTGAGGATGAGGGTGACCCCAGATGGCAGGGGCCGCCCCATCCCCTATGATTCTCGATTTCGGCTCTCCAGACAGTGTGGGTCTGGGGCCATATGAGGGCCGTAGCCTTTCAGACCCCACGGCGTTGCTGCAAGAGCACAACGTTGGAGAGATGATTCAGGCCCAGAGGAGAACCTTTGCTGACCTACATTCTGCGCCGCCTCGCTTTGATGGTTCTGGTGCTGTGGGGTGTGACCCTGGGCGCCTTTCTGATCTCGCACGCGCTGCCCTCTGATCCGGCGGCGGCGGCCATGGGCAACAACGCCCGCGAGGAACAGCTGGCCGACTTCCGCGAGCGTAACGGCCTGAACAAGCCGCTGGCGACGCAGTACGTGATCTACATGGGCCAGCTGCTGCGCGGTGATATGGGCACCTCCTTGCGGACCCAGAACGGGATTGTCAACGATTTGCGGGCCTTCTTTCCGGCGACGCTGGAGCTGACGCTGGTGGCTGTCGTTTTCGCGTTGTTGATCGGCCTGCCGCTGGGGGTGATCGGGGCCCTGTATCAGGGGCGGCCGCCAGATCTGCTGGCCCGGACCTTCGCGCTGCTGGGCGGAGCAACGCCTGTGTACTGGCTGGCGATTCTGGCACTGACCCTGTTTCACGAGCGCCTGGGCTGGTTGCCGGGGCCGGGCCGCCTGGATGTCTACAGCCTGGCTCCGCCCACCCATACGGGACTGGTCCTGATCGACAGTCTGCTCGCCCGTGATCCGGCCGTGTTCTGGGACGCGCTGCGACACCTTATCCTGCCCGCACTCGTCCTGGGCGCCTACTCGGCGGCGCTGCTGACCCGCATGACCCGCAGCGCACTGCTGGAGGTCCTCTCCCAGGATTACATCCGCACGGCGCGCTCCAAGGGACTGAGCTCAGCGCGGGTCATTGGCAAGCACGCGGTTCGCAACGCGGCCCTGCCGGTGCTGACGGTGTTGGGCAGCCTGTTCGGCAGCCTGCTGACTGGCGCGGTCCTCACGGAGACGATCTTTTCATGGCCTGGCATCGGCGGCTACGCCACCACTTCGGCGATTAGCCTGGATTTTCCAGCGGTGATGGGGGTGACCCTGATTGCCGGGCTGGCCTATTCGGTGGTTAATCTGCTGGTGGATCTGGCATATGGCTTCTTTGATCCCAGGATCAGTTTTTCATGACTGCCATCCTGACGGCTGAAAGAGGGACGGGCAGCGCGGTCTGGCGGCGCTTCCGGCGAAACAGCGGGGCCATGATCGGGTTGGTGCTGTTGGTGGCGCTGGTGGCGGTGGCACTGCTGGGGCCACTTCTGGGCGGCAGCCCCAGCGCGCAGGATCTGGCGGCGCGGCTGTCCCCGCCATCGTCGACACACCTTCTGGGCACCGATCAACTGGGCCGCGACGTGTTGGCACGCGTGCTCAGCGGCGCGCGCATCTCGCTCGGCCTTGGCGTGAGCGTCATGCTGGCCTCCCTGCTGGTGGGTTCGGCAGCGGGCCTGGTGGCCGGGCTGCTGGGCGGCTGGTGGGACGAGGTGATCATGCGCGTCACCGATATTTTCCTGGCGTTTCCTGGCCTGATCCTGGCCATGGCCATCTCGGCGGCGCTGGGACCGAGCCTGACCAACGTGATGATCGCCGTGGCGCTGGTGTCGTGGCCCACTTACGCCCGCCTGATCCGCGCCCAGGTGTTGGCCCTGCGTGAGCGCGAGTTCGTGGAGGCTGCCCGCGCCCTGGGCAGTTCGCAGGGCCGCGTGGCCTTCCGGCATCTGCTGCCCAATTCGGTGGCTCCGCTGCTGGTGCAGGGTAGTTTCGACGTGGGCAACGCCATCCTGACCGCCGCTGGCCTGGGCTTTATCGGCTTCGGCGCGCAGCCGCCCACGCCGGAGTGGGGCGCGATGGTCTCCGAGACCCGCAATTACATTGGACAGGCCCCGTGGGCGTCCAGCGTCCCAGCACTTGCCATCCTGATCACGGTGCTGGCCTTCAATCTGCTGGGCGACGGCCTGCGCGATGTGTTCGATCCGCGCAAGGGGCTCTGAAATTCAAGAGATCTGAGGAGATTCTGTCATGAATTGGGATCCGTGGGGCACTCGCGCGGGTCCTGGCCCACTGGAGCCAACGCTGGAACGAGCTCTCCCACCGGGCTCTGATGGGCCCTTGCCTCCCAGGCGCCGCCCTGCCTCGCCCCGCCTGGGCTGGTGTGCCGGTGCGGCGTCTGACCGGGAGACCGGGACAGCAAGTCAACCTCGGCGCTGAGATTGACGGGCTGGCAAGAGGGCAGGTGTATACGCGCCCGGGGGATGTGTGAGGGCAGAAAGAAGACTGGCCGATCAGCTCAGCGCAATGCCTTTGTGATCCTCCTGCTGACCTACAGGCCTTCGGATTGATCACCCGCTGGCTCCCGGAATTTTGAGGCTTCCTTGAAGGCGTAGTCAAAGGGCGCTCAGCGGACCCGCTCAAATGCACTTCGGCGTGTGCTTCTCGGTCCATTCACCACCGTGTAGTGGCCGCATGCCGTTCCATCAGACGCTTGATCCGACCCCCAAGAGACCCCCAGCATGCCTTTCATCCCCTCGCCTCATGGGGTGGCGAGAGTGTATGGAGCATTCTTCACCCCCACCCTCAGGAGGAACCCCATGGTCCTTTCAGCCCGTCAGCTCAGCCACGAATTGCGTGAAGTCCAGACGCCCGACCTCACCCGCCGCCGCTGGATCATCGGCCTGTCGCTGCTGGGAGCCGCGATGGGGCAAATTGTCTCGCTCTACCAGACCGGCATCATCCGCCACCTGCCCGATCCACCGCTGCCGATCTTCAACTCGGACCGGGTGGACGCCTCAGAATACGGCTACAAGCGCCTGCAGACTTCCGACGCCCTGATGATGGTTGTGAACTACGGCGTGACTGCCTGGCTGGCCGGGGCCGGGGGCAAGGACCGGATGACCAGTCTGCCCCTGCTGCCGGTTGCGATGGGCCTCAAGGTGTTGGGTGACACGGCCTTTGCCATAGAACTCGGGCGTGAAGAATGGCAGGAAAACAAGGCGCTGTGCGTGTACTGCCAGGCTGCCACCCTCGCTTCTCTGGCTTCGCTGGTCCTCGCGGTGCCCGAGACCCGAAAGGCCATCCGGAACCTGTTGAGCCGCTGGTAGCGCGCAGGACTCGTGGCCTGAGCTGCCCTATTCTCTTCTGCTGCGCTCCGCTTGGAATTGCGGCAGTGGCGGCACCCTGAGCCGCGCCTCTGGTGCCGATCTCGTGGTATCGGGCTTCGGTCAGGGTGTGAATGGGAGAATCACACGTGAGAAGCAGGGGACAATATCTGCCCCTTTGTGCCTTCGCTCGTGACCTTTAATTCGCTTTGCCCTAGAGCCGCTTTCTCACTGCCATTGCGCCGCACCAGGGACCAGTGGCGATTGAACGGGCTGATGGCTCTGAGTGCCGGAATTGTGCCGAGGTTCGGTGCTGGACTCAGATCGCTGCATTCTCCACTCTTTCCTGGTATTCCAACGGCAGTACATTCGCTACGATCGCTTTGATGCGGATGCCGCGCACTTGGCTGGTCTGGTGAAGCGAGAGATGCTGTTCGCGAACGCTTCGTTCATGCTGTAAATGCTGGAGGGCCGCTGCGGCCTCCCCCTGTTTCAGCAGGAGATCCACTAACTCGCTGCGGGCCCGCAGCTCTAGCTCCAGCAACTGTCGCCTTGAGGCAAGATCCAGAACTTTCTCCAGTCCTGCCCGGGCACCTTCGGCATCTCCCCGTGCAGCCTGATTTTCCGCAGCGTGCACTGTGGCCCATCCCCAGGCTTCGGGCAGACGATCCGGATCCAGGAGGGAGGAAGCCAGGAGCTGTTCGTACAGTTGTGACGCTTCCACAGGAAAACCGGATTTGTTCTTGGCCCGTGCTAACACTCCAAGCGCGAGCGCCCCTATGTTCGGCTGCGAGCTGAGCTGAGCAGCTTGCATACTCTGGAGAGCACAATCAACGGCCAGATCGATATCACCAGTCTCCAGGGCGGTGTCAGCCAGATTGTACAGACAGTTGGCGAGTCCTTCTTGCGCCCCAGCGCCGGTGTACAACCCAGTAGCCTCCCGGAAAGTGTCCATGGCTTGCTCGGGTTGATTCAACCGGGCTTGAATGATCCCGAGATTTGTTCGGGCATTTGCTTCTCCCACGGTGTCGCCGAGCGTGGCGGACAGTGCGTTTGAGGCCTCACACAGATGTTGCGCATCTTCTTGAAGTTCGACCGCACTGAGAACCCCGGCCAGCAGATTCAGGCCATCACGTTCGAGGGTTAAGTCGGCGTGGGTGCGGGCGACTGCTATGACGTTGCTGAGCAGCAGCGCTGCCGCTTCAAAATCACTTGTGTCCAGGCAGGCGAGCGACTGGTTGTGCTGCACGTAGGCGCGTCCCAGGTCATCGTCGTACTCGTCAACCAGGACGGAGGCGGCCTCGGTCAGGGCCTGTGCCAGCACAGGATGGCTGCGTCTCTTGTCCCAGGCTTCTTGAATCAGTTCCGTCAGGCGAATCTCCACGCCCTCCGGGAGGCGACGGCCAGAGAACCCCTGCTCTTTCACAGCCTTTCTCGTGGGCATTGGCAGCACGACGCTGCCACCTTCGTCCAGCAGAACTCCTGGGGCAATCAGGTGCTGGTCTTCTTGAACGTTCAGGCGTTGCAATTCGCCGCTGCGGATCATCTCGCCAAAGGCCTGAACCACCTGAGGATCAAACTGTCGACCCGCCTGGGACTCGATTTCCAACAGGGCCGCCTCAGGTGTCCAGGGCTCTTTGTAGGGACGTTCACTCGTCAGGGCGTCATACACATCTGCAACCGAGACCAGCCGGCCACTGATGGGAATGTTCTCCCCAGCCAGTCCATGTGGGTAACCACGTCCGTCCCAACGCTCATGGTGGGTCAGCGCGATTTCTTCGGCGACCTGGAGCAGTTTGGAACGGCCACCGGAGAGAATTCGTCCGCCAATCAGCGTGTGCTGCTTCATCATCTCAAACTCTTCAGGCGTGAACCGGCCAGGTTTGAGCAAGATCGCGTCCGGAATCCCGATTTTCCCCACGTCATGAAGGCGGGCTGCCAGGCGGATCATGTCCACCTCGGCGGTGGGCAGGCCCAGCCGCTCAGCCAGACGGGCAGTGACGTGACCCACACGGAAGGTGTGTTGGCCGGTCTGGTCATCGCGGTACTCCGCTGCTGCTGCGAGCCGCGTGACGATCTCTACCTGCGCAAATTCCAACTCCTGCGTCCGTTTCTGGACCGCTGCTTCCGCGTCCTCTCGGGCGCGTTCGGACGCTTCCCGAAGCAGGCGCTGTGTGTCGGCCTCCATGTTCGCTTTTTCAACATCGAACCGCGCCTGATGTTCACTGATTCGCGCAGCCTCGTGTTCAGCGTGGTCCGCCCGCTCCGACTGGAGCAACTCCTCGAAGAGGACAGCACTCCGCTGATACTCGCCGAGTTGTCGGCTGGTACGGGCCTGGCCCTCCTTGGCCTGCAAGACCTCGCTTTTCAGACCGGCGGTCGCCGCGTGCTGTCCCGCCTCCCCATAGAGGCAGGACGCTTCCTCGGCATTGCCCGATCGTAAGGCGAGGTGGGCCAGGCTCAGGGTGGCCCAGACTCGGACCAGAACGAGTTGCAGCTCTGAAGCGATGGCTAGGGCTTTGCGACTCATCTGAGCGGCCAGTTCGTCGTCTCCCAGGGTGGCGTAGACGCGTCCAAGACTGTCGAGGACCTCCGCTTCCTCTTCCCGTGCCCCGATCTGTTCGGCCAGGGCCAGCGCCTTGAGGTATCCGGCGATCCCGCGTTTTAGGTCTCCGCGGTCCCGAGCCACGTCGGCGAGGGCCACCCGCCCCGCCAATTCCATACGCTGGTCGCGGTTACGTTGAACCGTCTCAATCCCTTCCTGCAGATATCGGTCTGCCTGGTCGAACAGCTGCATAGAACGGTACAGAGCGCCAACATTGATCAGGCAGGCCCCCAGCTGCCGCTCCAGGGATTGGCCTGAAGAATGGATAAACGCCACACAGGCGAGGAAATACTCGAGGGCGCGCCCCGCGTTCCCAGCCCGCTGATGCAGCAGGCCCAGATTGTTGAGGCTGCCGGCGTAACCGGGCGCATCGTTGATCTCCCGGCGCAAGGTTGACGCGCGTTCCAGGGAGGCGATGGCGTCGTTCAGTTCGCCATGCCGCAGCTGCATGCCACCCTGAAGGTTGTGTGCGTGAGCGACCACTTCCCATGCACTGCACCCTGAAGCTTCCTGGATCAGGGGTCCTACCAGGTTGTTAAAGGCGCACACGTCGTTTGTGTTCATAAACACGCGTAGCGCGATGAGTTTCGCCTGGCACCCTCTTTCTGACTGTTGGGAGGCAGCGAAACATTCTGCGGCTTGAAGAGCAGAACGGATGGCGGTGTCTGCTTCACCCAATTCCAGAGCCCGCTGAGCCGCTTCAAAATGCGCTTCCGCACGAATGGCGGGAGCATCCTGGTTTGCAGCGGGCATCAGCGCCTGTTCAAGCGCGTGACGGGGGTCAGCCATGGTCTGCAGCAGGTTGAGTCGCTCTGGAATGGGGGATTCATCTGGCATGGGGTCCTTGGCACACGGCGTTGCAGAGGGGCGTGAGATCATAACTTGCGCAGCGATCCCCGAAAAAGGGTGTCGCTGCGCGGAAAGTCCCTGCCTTTAGAGTGCCATTCTGGTTCTCACAGAACGTTTACAGCTGCCAGTGTTATTTCAATGAAGCCATAAACGCGGCGATGTTGAGTTGACCGTAGCCCAACGTTGAGGTTCCGGGTTGAAGTGACGCAGTATTAACGGCGTCCACGTTGGTGGCATGGGCGGTCAGCCGGCTAGCAAGATTGATACTCGTGTTTCCATGTTCGCCAAGGGCAAGTGCCAGTGCGCCGCTGACCATGGGGGCCGCGAAGGACGTTCCGCGCCATGTTGCGAAGTGGTTGCCCGGATAGGCGGTGACGACGGCTTCCGCAGGAGCGAGGACTTCGAGGTCTGGGCCGTAACTGGAAAAGCTGGACCGTACGCCGTCCGTATTTGAGCTCCCGACTGACAGGGCATACGCTGCGGCGTTGCCGCTGCGGGCTGTCCGCGCGGGGTAGAGGACGGGGCTGTTGCCCGTGTTCCCGGCAGAGAGGACAACGTAGACGCCAGCGGCAGCGGCATCAGCCAGAGCGGCTTCAAGGTCGGCATCCGGTGCACTGGCCACCGATGCGTTGATGATCTGAGCACCGTGCTGTACAGCAAACCGGACAGCGGCAGCGATTTCCCGGGTGTCACCTGTGCCGTCAGGCTGGAGTGCCCGGAGCGGCATGATCACCGCGTTGGGAGCGACCTGCAAGATAATGTCTGCGACGCCAGTGCCATGCCCGAACGCGACATCGCCAGGACGGCCCCCTTCCTGTGGAAGTCCGTCCATCTCCAGGAAGTCCTGACTGGAGGAGCTGAGGTGGCCGTTAAAAGCAACGTGCTGCAGGTCGATGCCCGAGTCAATGACGGCAACTGTCACGCCCTGCCCGAGCTGGGGTGCACCCTGCTGCCCCTGGGAGAGCCCAACCGATTGCCAAAGAGGGGTGTTGGCCGTGAAGGTATTGTTCGGACCACTGGAGAGGGTCGACGAATCAAGTGCGGCGTTCCACTCACTCGGTGAGGCCGTTACGAAGGCACCAGCTGTGACAAAGGCGCCAGCCGTCACGAAGGCACCAGCGGTGACAAAAGCTCCAGCGGTGACGAAAGCTCCGGCGGTGACGAACGCACCAGCGAGGGCATGAAGGTTTGACGAGCCAATGCTCTGTTCCGTCTGGGCGCCAAATTCCGGTATGACAGCAATACCGCTCGAACGGGTGATGTCGGGAGTCGTACCGCAGGCCACGAGTGAAGCACTGAGGAGCAGCCAGCGAAGGGCTGGTTTTAAAGTCGTACGCATGTGGTTACCTCTGCACTGAGACAGGCGCCTGGCGCACCTGGAAGGATCGCGTGGCCCAAGACTTGTACCCTGATTTGTTCTTCATGAGAGAACGTTCAAGCCTTGTGGCTGTGAGGCGGGAGACCAACGGGGACGCGCCAACTGCATGTGTTCCTCCATGAGACAGTCGTTAAGTAAGCCTAAATTGTCGGCTTCGAGTAAAGGTTAATTGAAAATTCTCACCGCTTCTCTAAGATTTTTCACACTTATGGCGCTACCTGGCTTCACAGCAAGCGACGGTTTTAGCGAGTTGCCGGGGTGCATGATGTTGTGCTGATCGGCTGTAAACTCCCCGGCTCCCGTTACCCCGATGCAATCATTGGGTACGCTGCCACTGCTCTCCCAGGGGTTCACCGTCATTGCCTGGGAGATCAAAGCACTCTTGCTCGGACGGGGCGACGCCGTCACCCGCGAGCCCATCCATGGCTGGCGCATCAACATTAGTGACCTCTTCCCCCAAGGCCTCCCTCACTGGGAACTCCCTAGGGCGTGTCCGCAAACCAAGAAAGCAGTGCAAAAATGACGTGTGGTCCGGCGTTACGAATTGACTGATGAACAGTGGAGCCAGCTGGCTCCACTGCTGCCACCGCAACGACCTTGGACGGGCCGCCCTGGCCTGGATCACCGCACCGTGCTGAACGGCGTCCTCTGGATCACACGCTTCGGGAGTGCCTGGCGTGATCTGCCCGAACGCTACGGCAATTGGAAGACAGTGCGTTCTCGGTTCTACCGATGGCAGCCGCAGGGCCTCTGGGCACAGTTGCTCACCCGAGTGCAGGAACGTGCAGATCATGCCGGCCAGGTCGAGTGGAATGTCCACATGATCGATCGCACCATCGTGCGCGCTCATCAAAGTGCAGCAGGTGCAAAAAAGGGGACGGCGATGAAGCGCTCGGCCGGTCACAAGGCGGATTCGGAACGAAGAGCCACCTGAAGTGTGATGGCCGGGGACGGCCGCTCGCCTTCCTCCTCACGGCTGGGCAACGCCACGGGATGTTGAAGTTCGAGACGTTGCTCGATGCCGATAAGATCAAACGGCGGAGTCGGGGCCGGCCCCGACTCCGCCCCACCATGGTCCTGGCGGATCGGGCGTACAGCGGTGACAAGGCATACCGGCTGTGCCACGGACGAGGGATTCGTCTGGTCGTTCCTCCGAAACGAGGCCACAAGCGGCCACGTGTACGTCCTTGAGCGGTTGGTCGGGCGCCTGAAACGCTCAAGGAGAATTGCAACCTGGTTTGAGAAGCGGGCGTGTGACTATGAGGCGATGGTCACCATCGCCTGCGTGATGGAATGGCTTTGAGGGTTTGCGGACACACCCTAGGCTCTCCTGCCTTTCGTGCTGGTCACCAGGACATTCTCCAAATTTCGCTGGCGCTGGTTGTGGTGAGTGGTTGGGAAGGGGTGACGCGGTGGTCAACGGTCTGGAACTCTGACGCGCACCGCTGGGAGCTGGGGATCGGAACAACGCAGGTTCTCGTGGGCTCTTCATCAGGTGGCCTTCCGCTACGGGAGACACTCACACTTCAAGAGCAGCGCTCCACCTCTCATGCCCAGTCATTGACGCAGGCAACCAAATTACGTCCCACACCCTGAGTTCCCATAGGTTTGAGAGACCCGTCTGGCGGATGAGGCGCCCGGGCTAGCGTCGATATTCGCAATGTGTCCGAGCCAACCCCCACGTCTTGGTTCCAGTAACTTACCTCTGCTAGACCAGAGTCGTGCTGTGCCAGGACATCGCGTTCGCTCAGGCGCAACCGGTGGTGTTGCCAAAGGGCTTACTGAATGATGGATACCGGAAAGCGGTGATAGGCCTTTCGATTGGTTACGGCTGATCCGCCTCCTGCAGTACAGGTAGGCGGGCAGCGCCCTTCCTATTTCCGTGGCAGGTCTTCAGTTGCTCGACAGGACAGGGCGCGCCGGACGCCTGATGCCCTGGACCAGTCCTGCAGCCGCAATAGAAAGCGCCGCAGAGACGATGAAGGCCGCACCGTACGATCCCAGCGCGTCGCGCGCCACACCGCCCAGCCATGCGGCCAGCGCTGCCCCGATCATGTGCGCGCAGAAGACCCAACCGTACACGGTGCCGACGTTGCCGCGTCCGAACTCGTCGGCCACCAGCGCCGTTGTGGGCGGCACCGTCGCGATGTAATCCAGTCCGAAGAGCACGGCAAAGGCCACCAGACCCACTCCCGGCGGAATGAACAGCAGGGCGGCCAGACTCAGGCCCCGGAACGCGTAGTACGCGCCCAGCAAAAGCCGGGGATCGTAGCGGTCGGTCAGCCAGCCGCTGGCTATCGTTCCCACGAAGTTGAAGACCCCCATCAGCGACAGCATGCCTGCTGCATACGCAGCGGTGAGACCCGCTTCCGTGCAGTACGCGATGAAATGCACGCCGATCAGACCGTTGGAGGTGGCTCCGCAGACAAAGAACGTGACGGCCAGCAGCCAGAACTGGCGGGACCGCAATGCCCGGCGCATGATGCCCGGTTCAGACTGCACCCCTGGCACCGGGGCCCCCGGTGCCAGACCCAGGGGCTGTGCACCGACATCGGCGGGGCGGTCCCGTAACAGCAGCGCGGCAGGCAGCGCCGTGATCAGGGCAAGGCCGCCGATGACCAGCACGCTCTCCCGCCAGCCCAGCGCGCCCACCAGGGCCGTCAGCACCGGCAGGAAGATCAGTTGTCCGGCGGAACTGGCCGCCCCAAACAGGCCCATCACCAGGCCGCGCCCGCTGACGAACCAGCGGTTGGCGATGGTCGCCCCCAGGACGCTGCCCACAATGCCGGTACCTAGTCCGCTGAGGACCCCCCAGACCAGGTGTAATTGCCACACTGAGCTAATTAAGGCGCTGCCCGCGAAGCTGGCTGTGATTACGAATAGGCCACCTGCCGTCACGCGGCGCGGCCCGAAGCGGTCGATCAGGCCGCCGCTGAGCGGGCCGCCCAGCCCAAACATGACCAGTCCCAGGGAAGCGGCCAGGGACAAGGTGGCGCGCGAGACGCCGAGGTCAAGCTGCATGGGCAGTAGAAAGACGCCGGGGGCCGAGCGGGCGCCAGCGGCGAGCAAAATGACCAGTGCGGCAACGGCCACTACGGTCCACCCGTAGAACCGGGCCGGGCGGACGTTGGGCACACGCTGAGTAGACGCGATCTCCTGGGGACCAGTGACCTGTTGGGAGTCTTGCGGCGACATGATGGAAACACTACGCGATGTCCCGGCGCAGCTTCTTGCAAAAAATTGCTCGCCGCCGTCCTCTATCCTGGGCGGGTGCCTCAGGACTGCTTACCGCACCAGGAACCCCTGAAGCGGGACGAGGCGCGGCTGTGGCGTGTGCCCTATCTGGGCGGCCTTGACGTACTGCAGGCCCGTTTTGTGAAGCAGGCATTCACCCGGCACACGCATGAGGAGTTCACGGTGGGGGTGGTGCAGGGCGGCGCGGCGGCGTTCTGGAACCGGGGGGCCGAACATGTTGCCCCGGACGGCAGCATCATGCTGATCAACGCGGATGAGGTGACCACGGGCCGCTCCTTCACGGAGGGTGGCTACATCCATCTGGCGCTGTATCCGAGCGCCGAGCAGTTTCGCATGGTGGCCGAGCAGGTCACAGGGCGGCCTGCGGTAGCCCCTCACTTCGCGCAGAGTGTGGCGGCGACGCCGCAGCTCGCGCGCCGCCTGGTCACCGTCCACCGCCTGCTGATTGATCCGGCCGCCTCCCTATTGACCCGGGATACGGCGCTCCAGGGTGCGCTGGCTGCGCTGGTCACGACGCTGGGCGAAGAACGGTTGTCGCTGCCACGGGTGGGTCGGGAGCGGGCAGCGGTGCGCGAGGTGCGGGCGTACCTGGAGGAGCAGGCTGGGGCGGAGGTGTCGCTGGAGACGCTGGCCCGGCTGGCGGGCCTCAGCCCTTTTCACCTGGTGCGCGTGTTCCGGCAGGAAGTGGGGCTGCCGCCGCACGCCTATCAGGTTCAGATGCGTTTGAGGCGAGCGCGGGGCTGGCTCGCGGCGGGGCGGCGGCTGGCAGAGGTGGCGCTCGAAGCGGGCTTCAGCGACCAGAGCGCGTTTTCAAATCAGTTCCGGCGGCATGTTGGGGTGACGCCAGGTCAGTACGCGCGCGCCTTCGCCCAGATAGGCTGAGCTGTAACGGCCGTAAGCCGTTGTGGTCACCGTTTTCCCTCAGCCTCAGTGCCTTCGTGCTGTGCCAAGGCTCCCCATGCAGCTTGCGTATCGTTGAGCAGATCCTTGACGAGCGCGGCAGCCACGAGACCCTGCGCCCACCCAACACTCAGTTCGCTCCGCTCATGGCTAAAGGACTGCGCCACTGGGAGGGAGGTCCCTCGACGAGATCATCTTCAGGTTGGCGGACTCAAACACTGGTGGTAGCGGGCGGTGGCTGAGTCCGGGGACGTGTTGGGTGCCCTCCTCCAAAAAGACCGCGACACCGACGCGACCGGGGCGTTCTTGATCCACAGGATCTGGGAGCAGCACTTCCCGGAAGCTATTCATAATGACCGCTCTGCAACTCCCAGTCCTTGCAGTGGTTGACTGGAACGTTCAGTCGAACAGGGGAGGCAGGGAGGGCCGTTGGCGCGGGCGCATCGGCCATGCGCCGATCTCGCGGAATGCTAGCCCCCTGGCGCGCAACTCCTTCAAAGCTAGCGCTGGAATGGACGGCGCCGCGAGGATGCCCTGCACCATTTGAACGCCGGACTTTTGCATGGTCGCGACGTGGCATCCGAGCTGAATGACCGGATCCCGGGTGGCACGCCCTCGCTTGAGCTCTACCTGCGCGGCACAGGCGTACAGGTCAATGCTGCCGGAATGAGGGAGCGAATTCGATGTCATGATCGAGTGAATGGTCAGGTGCCGCAATAGGTACGGTAACAGGCCGTCACCTCCTCGCCGGCTGGTTCGGTGTATTCGGTCTGGTCCGCCGTTTCGTCGTAAGGCCGCTCAAGCGCAGTCATTAGACGCCTGAAAGGAGCGAAATCTTCTTTTTCGGAAGCCGCTGACAATGCTTCCTCAACGCGGTGGTTGCGTGTGATGACCGCCGGGCTAACGCTGCGCATGCGCTCGGCCCGTTCGCTCCTTCCAAGGGCATGACCGCCGTTGCTCTCGCTGCGCGATCGCCAGCGGGCGAGCCAGGCATCAAGCGCCTGCGGTTGTAGGAAGAGGGAACGAAGCGGCGATGCGTCGCCACCCGCCGCGTCGGCAAGGCGGCGCCACCCAAGGGTGAAATCCACCCTGTGTTCGTGCAACAGCGTCAACCAGTCCGCTGCGAGCACGCGGTCACGCTCGTCGTCACCTTGCAGGCCCAACTTCGCCCTCTGACCTTCCAGAAGCGCGGCGGCGTACCACTCGGGGAATGCATCGATCACCTCGGTTGCCTGGCCAACCGCTTTCGCTACAGCGCCCTTACTTTCATCTTCGGCAATGAGCGGCAGAAGGGTCTCGGCCAGACGTGCAATGTTCCATCGCGCAATCAGTGGCTGATTGCTGTAAGCGTAGCGCCCACTTTGGTCAATAGAGCTGAAAACTGCGTGCGGGTTGTAGGCCTCCATGAAGGCACACGGCCCGTAGTCGATCGTCTCACCGGAGATCGTCATGTTGTCAGTGTTCATCACGCCATGTATGAATCCGACATTCATCCATTGAGCGATGAGGGCTGCCTGCCGCTGGGCCACGCGCCGGAGCAGGGCCAGATACCGGTCAGTCGTCTCGACGAGGTCCGGGTCATGCCGAGCAATAGCGTAGTCGGCGAGTTGCCGGACCCGCTCCGTATCTCCTCGAGCGGCGAAGTACTCGAAGGTGCCGATCCGCAAATGGCTCGCCGCCACGCGAGTGAGCACGGCGCCAGGCAGCGGCCGATCACGGTAGACCGGTTCGCCCGTGCCCGCCACAGCGAGAGCACGTGTGGTCGGAATCCCAAGCGCATGCATGGCTTCACCGATCAGCACTTCACGCAGCATGGGGCCAACGGCCGCTTTGCCGTCGCCTCCCCTTGAGAATGGGGTGCGGCCCGAGCCCTTGAGCATGAGGTCGCGGCGGTGTCCGAGCTGATCGACAACTTCACCCAACAGCAGGGCGCGCCCGTCGCCCAGTTGAGGCGAGAACCCGCCGAACTGGTGGCCGGCATAGGCCTGGGCGAGCGGCTCTACCCCCTCGGGAACCTGATTGCCAGCAAAGATGGCGGCGCCTTCAGGGCCGTCCAGCACTTCGGGATCCAGCCCCAGTTCGAGGGCCAGCGCCTGATTGAAGAACAGCAAGCTCGGTACAGGCACGGAAGTCGGCTTCCAGGGCGCGTAGAAGTCCGGCAACTCACGTGCATAGGTGTTGTCGAATCGGAAGGTGGAGGCCGTCATATTGAATAGTCTGACGTCTACCCAAAGTCTTGCCGAACTCAGCTCACAGTCTCGGAGTCTTGCGAAAGGGAATCAAAAGATCTAGACCATAGGACTTTCTGAAGCGCATGGGTGCTCCCGTCATCTCGCTGTTACGCGTCGTGTTTGCACCGGAGAAGACTGGGATCGCATTCGGAACGCGCTAAATAGCGCATTCCTGACCTCCTTCAGCTTACGTGCGCCGTCAAGATGCCGCTCTGACCGGCCGCGACCTACGTGCCGTTCCCACAGAAACTGTCGAAAGCCACCACATCATTCTGTGTGGCCTCAAGGGTCACAGACGTGTCGGACGGACACACCAGAATGGCACCCACCAGCATTAGATCGATTATCAGACTGTCTTGCAGATCCACATTGAGGTCGACTTGCGGCCGTGATTGACGCTAGGTGTGACAGGCCAATGTTGGGGTGAGCGTGACTAAGCGGGCCATGTGAAGCGGCCCGGATCCAGACGCCATGATCGGGAACGCCGCTTCAGTTGGGGACCCTCAGAAGACGGTCAGGGGAGCTGTCACGCGGGTGGCCTCAGGTCCGTTTACGGTGAGGGTTGCCGCTCACGCACGACGATGGTGACGTCCTGCGCCCCGTCCTCGAGCAGAGAGCGCCCGATCGTTTTCATCCGCTCGAAGTGCCCAGGGATGATCCGGGCAAAGGCGTTGCCAGGGAGCCAACCACTTGGGAAAAAGGTTCGGCCATAAGGCCCGTAATAGATTCCGAGGTCAAAGACCGCTTCTGTCGTCCCTGGCCACACATGCGCCGGCAGTACCGTGAACAGCACCTGTCCTTCCAGGGGCATGATCACCGCCGCCTCAGGAGGGGTCTGGAGAAGCTGTGGGTTGGGTCCGGTGGGAAGTTGCATCGACATCTCGGGGCCCGTGAACATGGCGTGCCGGACCCGCACAGTCACGGGAGTCTGTAACGCCTGACTCAGCGCGGCGCAGGTGGCGGGGGCGAGCTGGGGATCGAGCTGAGCGTGCAGTTCGCCGGCGGCAAAGGTGAAGACCAGCATCAAATTACCGCCGTTTCCATGTGAACCTGCTGTTCAAAGCGGGCAAGCTGGTAATCGGCGTGATCGTACGTCGGCTCCTCGCCCGTGACGAGCGAGGTCACCAGTCGGGCATTGGCCGGCGCCATCATGAAGCCGTTGCCGTTGAATCCCACGCTCAATACCAGCCCAGGGTGGGTGCTCGGCGCGTCCACGATCGCCTGAAAATCCGACGTGGAACTGTAATAGCCGTGCACGACATGGGTGCTGTGCAGTCGTTCCAGGCTGAGCCGGCCGTGCGCGCGCACACCGAGTGCTACCGTGTCGCCATTCTGGAATCCAATGGCAAGCCCAAGAATATGGTCTTCCTGATTGAGGAACATGCGGCGATGATCTCTTGACTAAGAGCCAGGAAACGGGCTGGAAGGGCGTTGTAGATTCCAGGAACGATCTTTCTCATCCTGAGGAATGCCCAGTATGGCCTTAGCCGTATCGTGTTTCACCTGAGCTCTCTGGCTGGACTCTCTTGGAGCTCTTCCACGATGCGCTTCCCCTCCAGCCCTTGAAATGGTGAGGGCCGAAGGCGTCACTGAGTAGCCGTCGTAACGGGCCCCCTGCTGGCATTGCACTCGGCACTCGTCTCAGCCGTTGGCACTCTGCGACCGCAAGAGCATGCTGCGCCAGCATGGGGTGTCAGCTCAATTGGGTAGGCACGGGCTTCCAGAACGGCTCCTGGCACCTGAATTTTATGGGGGATATTTCTGCAGCAGGTAGACTTAAATTTAGGCCGCTCCTCAAGATTGGCAGCGATCAGCTGTTCCCGGGTTCTAGCGTTACACCAGAGGTTTACACTCTGGACATGAAAAAAATCGGATGGTTGCTGCCCTTGGTTCTGGCATCGAGTGGATTGGCCGTGGAGTCCAGCGTGACCATCGCGGGCCATATTCCCGGCACCTTCTCTCTTCCGGACAAGCCCAGCGGCAAGGTTCCCGCCGTTCTGTTGCTGCACGGTTTTGCCAGTCAGAAGGACGAGGTGGGCGACATGTACAAGAATCTCGCCGCAAAGCTGGCCGCCCAGGGTGTCGCTTCGCTCAGGATCGATTTCCAGGGCAGCGGGGACAGCAAGATTCCCTTCGAGCAGATGACGTTTACCAATCAGGTGTCGGACGCTCAGGCCGCCTTTGATTATTTGAAAGGCCGCCCAGAAATTGACGCTGCCCGCCTGGGCCTCCTGGGCTTCAGCATGGGAGGTGGCGTTGCCATCAAGCTTGCGGCCAGTGCTGCCAACCCGGTTAAAGCGCTGGCATTGTGGTCCAGTACCAGCAGCCGCAGCCTGGCGGACATCGAAGCCGGGTCCAGGGCAGCAGCAGAGAAAGAAGGGGCGGTGGACGTCGATCTCGGCTTCACCAAGATCAAGCTGGGCAAGGCGTTCTACAGCAGCATTCAGGACCAGAATTTGGAAGCGGACATCGGCAAATTTAAAGGCAACACCATGATCGTCTACGGCACCGCTGACCCACTCTCAGGCAACGCGCCGTATTTCCTGTACAACCTGGGGGGCAAGGTCCGCCATCTGGTGCTGATCGACGGGGCGGACCATATCTACCATGTGCTGACCGACGACAAGACCGAGAGCAATCAGGTAATCGACACCACCGTCAACTGGTTCAGGGGGTTGTGATTCGGGTCCAGCTCTGGGTCAGTTCAGGGGACCCCATTCAGGCCATCACCACCTCTTTCTGGGTAAATGCGTGAAGCGCTTCGCCGAAGCCGTACGGCAACACAAAGTCAAGGGAAGCAGGTGCTGGCATGGAATGCCGAGCTGGTGCTGTTTCAGTTTCTGAATCGCGCCATAGATTCTATTCAGCTTTCGCCCGTAGAGTCCCAGTCCTGGACTGAGATCGGCCTGAAACTCTACTCAATAAGACAAACTTATTGGCACGCACATCTTTTGCCGTCGATGAGCCTTTCCTGGCGGGGGTTTCTGCACCGAAACCAGACAGTTTTGCCAGCGTCGGCTTGTATTGAACAATATGGCTTTAGGTGTTTCAATTCCTCGCCGGGCAAATTAGGCACGGGGACTTAAACTTCTAGCCTCCCAGCGATACAGGATTTAAGCGATGGGTGAGGACGAACAGTTCTCCCTCAAGTTGCAGGCCATCGGCCACTTCACAGCGCGCGCCGGCATCTTCGCGCGAGGGTCGCAGCGCCCACTGAGGCTGGCTGATGGTGCTCAGAGACAAACGGTATAAACATGGCTTCCAGTCACGGCTTAATTCCCCTGAATCTCTGAGAGCACAACGCTTCAGGTTATTCTGCCAGAGCTATGACGAACGCGTCCCCTGAAGCTCTACCCCGTCACGTACAGGTCCAGCAGCGGATACAGGCCATGTTGCAGAGCGCCGAGTTTGTTCCGGGAGACCGGATTCCGTCTGAACGTGAATTGGCAGAGCAACTCGGGATCAGCCGTATGACTGTCCGGCGCGCCGTTAACCACCTGGTTGATGTCGGCGTGCTTGAGCGGGACAGCACAACGGGCACACGGGTCAGTCAGCCCAAAGTCCAGCGTGTGCTGGGTCAGGAGCAGCTCCATAGCCTAACGCAGATGGTGGCCGCCAGTGGCGGTGTGCCTGGAGGCTACGTGCTGTCGTTTGAACAGACAGCGGCCAATGGGCTGCTGAGCGAACACTTAAAAGTAGCTCTCGGCACGCCTCTCTATAAAATCAAGCGCGTAAGGCTGGTAGACCGGATTCCTTTTTGTGTGGAAACAAGTTTCCTGCTTGCTCAGGTTTTCCCTGATCTGAGCGCCGCCGATATGGACGGTGACCATTCGCTTTATCAGGTTTTAGAACAGCGGTACGGCCTGGAAATTGGTGTGGGCGAAAGCGCCATCAGCGTGGGCCAGGCTGGAACAGATGAGGCCACGATACTCAACTTGCCAGAAAAAGCCTCAGTGCTGGTCTTCCGCTCTACCGTTCAGGACAGGCAGGGCAAAGCTTTTGAATACCTTTATTCGGTCAACCACCCTGACTTGGTGACGTTCAGTTTCAATGCCCACAAGTAAGGCGAGAGCAATTGACATTGTCACCTCTCTCTGATTTACTTGGTATATACCAAAATATGAGAGGTAGCTCATGACACAGATCAATGCTGCACCCGTTCGGGCCACACCTCTGGATCCAGAGGACATCATTCAGGGTCTCCGCTCAGCGGTCGAGGTGACCCAGGAGGCCGCCGCACTCGGGAAAGCCCTAGCCACTCAAATCAAGCGTGTCTACTTTGTCAGTTGTGGTGCACCCAACCGCGTGAGTCTGGGGCTGGAGTACTGGCTGGACCATTACCACTCACCCTATGAGGTCAAGCGGTATTTCCCTGCAGAATTCATGACCTTACAGCCCGAACTGGGTCCGCACACACTCGTTATCCTGGCGTCCAAGTCCGGCACCACCGCCGAGACGGTGGAGGCTGCCCGATTTCTCCAACGTTTTGAGGCCATGACCCTTGCCGTCACGGCGACCACGGACAAACCCCTGGCAGAACTGACCCAACATGTCATCTGCATCGGTGAGACTGAGCAGGCCCATACAGGCGTCTTCATCGCTCTTCAGGCCTTCGTTGCTGGCCTGATGGCTGACCAGCCTCATTTTCCATATCAGGCCGTGATGGAGTCCCTGCCCGCCGTTCCTGCGATGCTGGTGGAATCCGCCCAGTTGTCGGATCAGCGGGGGAAAGTGGACGCCGAACTCTACCGGGACGATCGGAACTTTTACCACATCGCTGGAGGGCCAGTCTTTACCACCGCCTACGTGTTTGGCGTGTGCATGTTGATGGAAATGCAGTGGCTGCATAGCGTGGCTTTTGAAGCGGCCGAGTGGTTCCATGGCCCCTTTGAGATTTTCGACGCCCAGACCCCCGCGCTCGTTCTGCTGGGCGAGGATCCCAGCCGCCCCCTGGCCGAACGGGTGGTGACCTTCTGCCACAAGTATTCCGAACGGGTCATGGTCTACGACTCCCGTGATTTTCCCATGACCGGAATCGCACCGGAAGTTCGCGGGATCTTTGCTCCGTATGCCCTGCAAGCCGCGCTCAACCGCTTTGCGGAGCACCTCGCTGAGCAGCATAACCAGTCACTGGATCTGCGACGCTACATGTGGATTACCGAGTACTAGGATGCGGCGCCTGCTTGGCCTGGGTGACAACACCACCGATCTTTATCTGTCGCAGGGAATGCTGTATCCAGGCGGCAACGCCCTGAATGTCGCCGCCCTGACGGCCAGATTGCAGCGCCCGGCCAGTTACCTGGGTTGCGTAGGTCTGGACACTGGGGGCCACCATCTCCTGGCAAGTCTGAGGACCGAGGGCGTCGACATCACCCATTGCCTGCAACTGCCTGGCTCAACCTCGTGGTCGAAGATTGAGCATGACGGGCAGGACCGGAAATTTGTGGGTTTTGATCATGGTGTTCAGGCCCAGTGGGTTTTGTCGGGTGACGTTCCCTCGTACATTGCAGACCATCAGATCGTGCATTCCAGTCTGTACAGCGAACTGGGGGATCGTCTTCCAGCCATTCGGGCAAGTGCCCATCTCCTATCGTTTGACTTTTCATCTGACTTCAAGCCGCATGACCTTGAACAGATTGCCCCCTCCCTTGATGTGGCCTTCTGTTCAGACAGTCAGGCAGATGATCACAACGTGGCGGCTCTTGCCGCAATGGTTCAGAACTTCGGGTGTCCGCTTGTCGTCGTCACACGTGGGGAGCGCGGCGCAGTCGCCCTGTCTGACGGGCAGCTGTTCACGCAACCGAGTTTGCCCGCCCACGTCGTCGACACCCTGGGAGCAGGAGACGCATTTATCGCGGGATTCTTGAATGCCTGGCTGGACCAGGCTGACATCGGCCAGGCCTTACAGGCAGCAGCACGCTTGGCGGCGCAGAACTGCGCTGAATACGGGGCCTTTGGGCGTGGAGTGCCCCTCCCTGCGGCCCTGGTCCAATCTTCATCAGAAACCCGTTCCAGCTAAGGAGAAACGTATGCCGTATTCCCGTTGCTCAGCCCTTCTCGTCACCATTGGTCTCGCGTTTCTGTCGACCAGTCAGGCCGCCACTCTCACTCAGATTAAGGCCAACGGCGTGATCAACCTCGCCACCGAGGCCAATTACCCGCCGTTCAATTTCTACAAAGGCAAGCTGCTGACTGGTTTCGAGGTGGAACTGGGCGAAGAAATTGCGCGTCGTCTCGGTGTTAAACCCAAGTGGACCACGGTGGTCTTTGAGAGCCTGCTGCTGGGTGTACAGCGTGACCGCTACGATCTGGTCATCGCATCCCATGGGATTACTGCCGAACGGCTCAAGGCCGTCGCTTTCTCTGAGCCCCACTATTGCAGCGGCGGTGCTCTGGTGGCCAAGCCTGGTGGCCCCAGGACAGTTGGTGATCTCAAGGGAAAAATGGTCACGATGGGGGTCAACACCTCGTACCTCGGGTACGTCCAGAAACTGCCGGGCATCGGGGGCGTCAAGACCTTCGGGACCACCAATGACCAGCTGAACGCCGTTCTCAGCGGGCGGGCCGACGCGATGGTCCTTGACCGTTTTAACGCCATCGATGCCGCAAAAGTCCTGCCAGGTAAGCTGCAGATTGGTGACGTGATCTTTCCTGAAAAGATCGGCATGGCCGTAAAGAAAGGAAACAAGGATCTCCTGGAGGCCGTCAATAAGGCGCTGGCGGACATGCAACGCGACGGTGCTTATAAAAAGCTGAGTGAGAAGTACTTCGGGCAAGACGTCCGCTGCCCAGGTTGAAGGGCAGATGACGTAATGTTCTAAATTCCATGCGTACGGTTAGTCGTCGCGGCCATGGACATTCACTTATTTCACGGTTCTGGCAACTTAACGCTGTGTGGTGATCGTTTTACAGTCCCTGCGGCCCCCGCCTTCCCCTTAGCTCTCCACGCTCAGTTGTTGAATTTCGACAGTACACCCGAACCATCGTCATTGCTACCGCCAGACGAAACAACCAGTCCGCTGCCCGTTGAGCCTGGCAGAACGTCGTTTCGCAGGTAGGCGGAAAATCTGCCTACCTGCTGGAGTCGTTAATGTTGCAGTGCTTGAGTTGCCAGAAGCCGACTACGACTTTTTTAGGGCAAAATAGATACTCCTTGCTGGCATTTCTTGCAGCAAGATCCACGCAGTAGTTGAGGATTCATCGCATCTTTGTATGGAGTTCCCTGCGAGAGCCAGTGGAATTTTATACTTATAACAAAAAAATTTAGAAAATTTAATTGGTAACGAAATACCGAAATTTTTTTTACTGTTCTACACGCACTTTTTGTAGTTCACCCACAGGAAGGCCAGGAAGGGCCCTCTGATCGTCGTTAAGGGGTAGATGAGGCTCCAACTCGTTTTGTTCTAGAAGATGGAGGAGGTCACGCTGGTAGTGAACCCTGATCCAGTGGCCGTGCCCGGACGTTGGCTTTTTCACCTTCTGCACCAGATAGGCGTCAGCGAATCGGATACCGCGTCATGTACGCATATCGCGGGAAACTCAGCCGAGGCCCACCGCCTGATGAATGACCAAATCGGACGAAGATCTGTTCCTCCAGATTGTCGAGTGTTCGATGACGGTAGTGTATCGTTTAGAGGTTGATCAATTTATAAATGAGCGTTGTGGTTCCAGCTTGTAAGCAACATGCGGACATGTACTGGTGACCTGGTCACGTCATCTCATTGCTAGGAGGAAGTCATCAAGTTCAGCTCTATCCGGTTCAGGGGGTGAATGACACTAATGTGAATTAGTGTAAAAAGGTGAACTCTGGGATCCTGTGAAACGAGATGGTTATTCTCAATGAGCCCATCTCAATCTGATCTTAGACGGAGCAACAGACATGACCATGGTCTACTCGGGAGTCCCCTGGCCAATCTCATCGCTCGAGCCTTGCGGGTACGGTCGGTCGAAGCAATGAGCATCTAGGAATGCTGGTTCAGGTAACGCAGGTCAATATGACGGCTGGAAGCTGCAAGCAAGCCCGGATCACTCCGAAACCCCTGGCCACCTACCGCATGGCCTTCCACGCTTTTGTGCTGTGGGCAAAGGCCCACGGCGTGCAAGTACTTCGCCCGGGACGGTGGATGTTCGTCGCGCATCTGCAAACCCGACCATCGAGAAGAGGCGAGCGCACGGATCCATTGACAGCCTCGCAGTCGCACAGTGTGTTGTGTTGCAAAGGTCAGGGCGCTGTACGGCCTGGGTTGGCGCAACCAGGGCAGCGTGATGACTAACGGGCCAGCGTGTCAGTGAAGCGGTGGGCGTCAAGGTCAACGCAACTTAAGGAGCGCAGATGATCGTGCGTGGCAAAGGCGGCAAGATCCGCCGGGTGCCTCTTGGAAAACGGGTCCAGATAGCCGTGAGTGACTTCCCACCTGTTCAATCAGATGGTCTTCCCTCCCAGTGGACCTACCATCAAGCGAAACGCTGGATGTCACCCGCCTTCTGAACGGCAGGCAGCACAGGCCCATGTCTGGCGAGGCATTCACGCCATCAGGAAGAACCCAGTTACCCGTCTAGACGCGCGTACTTCAACAGGGTGAGCCATTTTCAGGTGCACTCATTGGTCGACACCACGCGGCGATGCTGGCAAATAATGTTCAGAGCGAGATCGAAGTTATCTGACGGCTGTGCTGTCTCGATTCCGTTGGCAGAGATAATCCACCATGAACACGAAACTTGATCCCATTCGATCAGAGGCCAACATTTTGGACATGGCGCAAAGTCGAGGCAGGGTGGAACAACACACCCTGCCTCGCCCTACTCCGTGCTTCTGTGCCACGGAAGTGGTCAGTATTCATACACGCCGAACTCGGCATTCAGGGCCTCGGCCTGCTTCAGGTGTCCTCCTTCAAGCTCTTTGGCCACCAACGAGGCGAGAAGCGTGCTGACGCTGATGAATGGCGCCAGCGACGCGAGCACATCCGTTCCCTGGGTGGGCAATTGCAGACACTGATGGGCGATCTTGCCCAATGGGGACGCGCCCTGGTCGGTGATCAACAGCACCTGGACCCCCTGTGCATGCATGGCGCGGACCATGCGGGTGGTGGCGCGGCTGTAGCGCCGCAGGGTGAAGACAACCACCACATCGTCTGAGGTGATTTCCAGCAGTTGTTCAGGGCGGCTCAGCAGCAGATCGGTAGAGTACGCCCGGACCCAGGGGCGAAACGATGCCAGGATGGTCTCGGCGACCAGCGAGATGCCGTAAGACGACCGCGCGCCTACCACCCAGACCTGCTTGGCGGCGGCAATGGCGCGGGCAAAGGCCAGCAATCTAGCCTCTGGAATGTCCTGCAATGTGTCCAGGTTGGCCCGCTCGCTGGCCCAGAAGCGGGCGACCACACTGTCCTGTCCACCCGGTTGTTTCATGCCGAGCGTGGCGCGAAGATCCTGGCGGATGACCCGTTGCAGGTGTGGATAGCCCTCGAAGCCGACGCGCTGGGCAAAGCGGGTGATGGCGGCTCCACTGACTTCCAGTGTTTCCGCGATTTCCCCGGCGCTGAGAAAGGGAACCTCCTCGGCATGGTCGATGAAATAGCGCGCAATCTGCTGATCGCGCCGCCCAAAATTCTCCAGGCTAGTGCGCAGCAGGTCCACCGCTGTCAGCGCTGCTGGTTCAGGCAGAGGTGCCGGGGTGGTGGTCATCCCATTCCCCGTCCCCTCGTCCTGGTGGCCGCGTTGCGTATTCCCTTCACGGCGCTGTGGGTCTCCCCGCCCCCGGTCCATACAGCCGTTTTCCCGGCAAGGCTTGCGTGTGTCGGCCGTTCTTCAAGGTCTGCACCCCATTGACCCACACGTCACGCACGCCCACGGAGAGCCTGTTGGATTCCGTGTAGGTGGCCCGGTCGCCGATGGCCTGCGGATCGAAAACCACCACATCGGCGTATGCGCCCTCGCGCAGTTCTCCCCGGTCCGTCAAACGCAAGTGTTCGGCGGGCAGGCCAGTCATCCGGCGCACGCCTTCCTCCAGGCTCAGAACCTTCAGTTCGCGGACGTAGCGGCCCAGCAGACGGGTGAAGTTGCCGAGCGCACGGGGATGGCCGCCCGCAAAACCGCCCTCCTGCTCGCCAGGATCATAGCCCGCCGCGTCGGAGCCGAGCATCACCCAGGGTTCCTTGAGTTGGCGCTGGATGTTCTCCTCAGTCATCAGGTGATAGAGGGTGCCGATGCCCTCGGGCTCCGCCTCGATCAGGTCAAGCACGGTTTCAATCCAGTCCTGGCCGCGCAGCGTGGCGATCTCGCCCAGCGATTTGCCCCGGTAGTCGGCATGTTCAGGCAGACTCAGGCCGAGTGGATAGACCCCTTGCGGTCCGGCCAGACCGCCCAGCGGCTCCCAGGTGCCGTCCGGTTCCTGCATGGCCGCCCGGATTTTTGCACGGGTTTCCCGGTCACGCAGACGGTCCTTGAGTTGATCGTCCTCACTGGCCCACGGCGGGCAGGAGGCGGCCAGGCCCGAACCGCCGGCGGTATACAGGTACATATCGGCATGGATGTCCTTGCCCGCCGCCCGCTCGGCATTGATTCGTTCAAGTAATTCTTCCATCTTGGGCCAGGAGGGTGCCCCCGCTGCCTTGAGGTGATAAATGTGCAGCCGCGCCCCACTGCGGTCTGAGATCTCTAGTGCCTCAGCGAAACCCTCTAGGATCGCCGCGCCCTCGGAGCGCATGTGGGTGATGTAGATGCCCCCCGCGCGCCCAACTTCCTCACACACGGCGACCAGCTCGTCGGTGCTGGCGTAGCTGCCCGGCGGGTAGATCAGCGCTGTCGCCACCCCATATGCGCCGTCCTCCATCGCCTCGCGGGTCACGCGGCGCATCTCAGCGATCTGTTCGGGGCTGCTCTCACCCGCTGCGTGTCCCCTGGCGACCATTCGCACGGTGGTACCCCCCACAAACGAGCCGAAGTTGACGGCTGCGCCCACCTCTTCCTGCGCGGCCATCCAGTCGCCGAAGCGGGTCCAGCCCCGCGCACGCTCGGTCCAGCTTTCATCGCCATTGGGGACACCGTGAATCGGGAAGGCGTGGGCTTCGCCTGGCACGGCGGGAGCTGGGGTCCAGCCCTCCCCCATGATCTCCGTGGTCACGCCCTGCGTCACCTTGCCCACGCTCAGGCCATCGCTCAACAGCGACGAAACAGAGTGACTCATCACGTCGATGAAGCCGGGGGCCACCACCATTCCAGCCGCGTCCACCACTTCTGCCCCTTCTGGAGCGGCGAGGCCGGGTTCACTGATCCGGACAATGCGCTCGCCGTCCATCAGGACATCACGTTGGCGGCCAGCTGCACCGGTGCCGTCAATCAGGGTGCCGCCAGTGATCCAGACTGTGGGGCTCACACTTCTTCCAGCGCCGGTATCGGCTGGGTGTCGGTGTCGGCTCCGGCACGCTCACGTGGATAGAGCCGCACGACGACCTTCAGGAATTCGACCTCCCCCTGCTCGTCGCGCAGGAAGTCGATGGCGTAGCCGTCCATGTCGCCGCCGTTGATGATGGCGCGGTCAGGGCCAATGAAGCGCAGCGCGGCGTCCTTGGTGCCGCCCGCTGCAGTGTCGGGGATCAGCAGGGTGAGCACTCCATCCCGCACCTCCACATCCATCTTGAGCGGCTGCCCCACCACCAGGTAGGTGCCGGCCAGGTCCTTGAGTTCGTCCTCACTGGGCTGGTGGCTGCCGGCCTCGGGCGGCGTGAGGCCCAGCACCTCGCGCTTGACCCACTCGCTCAGCTTGCGGTTCATGGCGTGCCCGTTGCTGGCATTGGTCATGGCGATGAAGCCCACCTTGCGGTCCGGTGAGACCCAGAAGTCCGACTGCTGGCCCACCGTGGTCCCACCGTGACTGATGACCAGGGCGTCGTCGTATTGGTCGAGGAACCAGCTCTGACCGATTTGCCCGCGCTCGCCGGGAAAACCGTTCAGCGCGATACCGATGGGCCGCACCGGCGTCCACAGCCGGGTGCGGTCCAGCGTAGCCAGCGGCGAAGTCTCGGTCGAGCCGCCCTCTCCCGCAGAGGCACTGGTCGCCTCACCTTCTTGGGGCTCCGAAGTTGGGGCGACCGTACCGGACATGATGTAGTGGGCGTATCTGGCCATGTCGCTGACAGTGGACGAGCAGGTGCTGCCCGCCGGGCCAGCCGAACGCACCATCTGCCAGGGGCGCTGCACCACGAATTCGTCCCCGATCTTGTTGTGCCCCGCGACAAAGCGGTGGGTCATGATCATGTTGGGGAAGAAAAAGGTGTGGTCCATGCCCAGCGGCTTCAGGACCAGCTCGGTCACGGCGGCCTCCCAGGTCATCCCGGTAACGACCTCGATGATCCGCCCGGCGATGTAAAAGCCGGCGTTGTTGTAGCTCCAGTGGCCACGCAGGGGCACCACCTGCGGCGCTTCGGCCAGCTTGTCCAGCACCTTCGCCAGGGCGTCGTCGCCGTCACCAGTGTCCTCGAACAGGTCCCCCTGAAAGCCGCCCTGATGGGTCAGCGTGTCGAGGATGGTCAGCTCGGCGGCCACCGACTCGTCCTTGAGCTTGAAGTCAGGCAGATAGGTCCGCACCGTGTCGTCCCGCTTCAGCTTGCCCTGCGCCTCCAGCACCGAAACAGTCAGCGAGGTCAGCGTCTTGGTGTTGCTGCCGATCTGGAAGATCGTGTCCGAAGTGATCGGCAGCGGGTTTTCCAGGCTGGTCACGCCCAGGTTCACGAGATGGTCGCCGTCCGGGGTCAGCAGGCCCAGCGTGACGCCGGGAATCTTGAATTCCTCCAGCAGGCGCTTGGCTTCCTGCTCGAAGGCGGCGGCGAGTTCGGTGCTGCTTTTCGTGGTTGCGGTCATGGTTTTTGGCTCCTAAGGGGTGGGAGTGAGTTATCCTGGACGTGCCGTCCATCCATGGGTTCGGGCCTCAGCGCGGCTCACCACGAATTGGACCCATCGAACCTCATTTGGGCTGGGCCGATCTGGGTGGGCCGGCTACAGGGCCTCGAGAGGCAGCGCCGCATCCTGGCCGCCCGCGCGCTCACGCGGGTATAGTCGCGAGCCAAAGCGGAGGAAGTCCACTTCATCTCCGTTCATCAGAAATTCCACGCCGATGCCGTCGGCGTCGCCCCCCATCACGACGGCGCTCTGTGGAGCGATGAAGCGCAGAGGCAGGGTTTCTGTGCCGCCCGATGTGGGGTTGGGGAGAATCAGCACCGGTTGACCGTCGTCCAGCTTGACCTCAATCTTGTAGGTCTGGCCCACCACTTCGTGGACGCCCACGAACTGTTGCAGCTCTGCCTCACCCACCGTATGGGTGTCGCGTTCCGGCTGGCTCAGGCCCAGCAGTTCGCGCTTGACCCAGTCGCTCAGCTTGCGGTTCATGGTGTGGCCGTTGCTGGCGTTGGTCATGGCGATAAAGCCCACTTTGCGGTCCGGCGACACCCAGAAGTCGGACTGGTGGCCCAGCGTGGTGCCGCCGTGGCTGATGATCAGCGCGTTCTCATGCTGATCGACAAACCAGCTCTGCCCGATCTGGCCTTCCTCCCCGGGAAAGGAGTTGAGGCCGACGCCGATGCTGCGAACCGGCTCCCACAGGTGCGCGCGGTCCAGGGACTTCAGGGGGGGCTCCTCCGCAGCCTCCGGCTGTTCAGCACCCTCAGCATGGCCGGAACCAGGGGCTGCGGATGGGGGCAGCGTCCCCGACATGATGAAGTGGGCGTACCTGGCCATGTCGCTGACGGTAGACGAGCAGCTGCTGCCTGCAGGGGCGGCCGAGCGCATCATCATCCAGGGCCGCTGGACCACCATCTCGTCACCGATCTTGTTGTACCCGGTGGCGTAGCGGTGGGTCATGATCTCGTTGGGGAAGAACAATGTGTGGTCCATGCCGAGCGGCTTCAGGACCAGTTCTGTGACGGCGGCCTCGTAGGTCTTGCCGGTGATGACCTCGATCACCCGTCCGGCCACGTAAAACCCAGCGTTGTTGTAACTCCAGTGGCCGCGCAGGGGAACGACCTGCGGCGATTCGGCCAACTTTTCCAGCACCTTCGCTACGGCGTCATCACCCTCGCCGGTATCCTCGAACAGATCGCCCTGAAAGCCGCCCTGGTGGGTCAGCACGTCGCGTACGGTCAGCTCGGCGGCCACTGACTCGTCCTTGAGCCTGAAGTCAGGCAGATACGTTCTGACGGGAACATCCAGATCCAGTTTGCCTTGCTGAGCCAGCACCGAGCAGGTCAGCGACGTGATGGTCTTGGTGGTGCTGCCGATCTGAAAGATGGTGTCTTCGGTGATGGGCAGGGGATTTTCCAGACTGGTCACGCCCAGATTGACGAAGTGATCGCCGTCTGGGGTCAGCAGGCCCAGCGTGACGCCGGGAATCTTGTATTCCTCCAGCAGGCGCCTGGCTTCCTGCTCAAAAGCGGAAGCGAGTTCGGCACTGCTTTTCGTGGCGGGAGCGGTCATGTGGTTCTCCTTGGGGAAAGGCGCAGGGGAGGGCGAACCTGGCTCAGAAGACGGCTTTTCCTGTCGCCGCGCCGGTGAAGGACGCGGCGGCAACTCAATGACGTGGCCCTGGGCAGCGGGCCGCTCCGCGCTACTTGCTCAGATCTTTGAACAGGTTGGTCTTGGTGTACTCCGGGAAGCCCTTGAGGGACGAGACCGTGGCACCAAACACCAGTGGCTGTGGCAGCGGGAAAGCGTAGATCTGCCCGTTCAGATACGTCAGCAACGATTTGTACAGCGGCTTGCGGGCGTTCTGACCCACGGTGTCGCGCGCCGCGTCCAGCATCTGCTCCATTTTGGGATCCTTGATGTTGGTGGCGGCCGCCAGGATGCCGCCGGAGCTGTACAGCCCACGCAGCACCGTGTCGGGGTCTGCGCCGCCCCAGGTCAGCGCGCCGAAGGGTGATTTGCCGCCCAGCAGCCTGGCGTTGGCCGCGCTGAGTTCCAGGGTATTGATGGTGGCGTGGAACTTGGGGTTCAGTTTCTCAATGTTCTGCTTGAAGATGCCCGCCACCACATCCGCTATCCCGACGCCAGCGTAGGTTTCCAGGGGGACAGTAAAGCCAGTGGTCCACAGCTTGCCCCCGAACGCCTGCTTGAGCTCCGCCTCGGCGGTCTTGAGGTTGTAGGCCGGGGGTTTGAGGGTCTTGTCGTCGGCCCAGTTGTTTGGGGGCAGGGTGGTATTGCGGGCCTGGGCGAAGCCCTGCTGGCCGTCGCGGACATAGGTCTTGGTGTCGAACAGCGCCGCGAACGCCTTGCGGACGTGGATGTCGCTGAAGAAGTTGACGGGAATGTTGTCTTCGGCCAGTTGGCCGGCGGGCAGCAACTTGTCGTCTTTGATGTTCTGGTTGAATAGCACCACGCCGGTCAGGTTCCGGGTGGGCAGGTCCTCGTAGACCTTGACGCCGGGAACTCCCTTGAGTTTGGCCAGCGTGTCCCGGTCCGGAATCAGGGCGATGTCGGCGTCCCCCTTTTGCAGCGCCAGTACGCGGGCGGTATCGCTGTCCACCTTCTGGATAATCACATTCTTTAACGCGGGGGCGCCGCCCCAGTACTGCTCGAAGCCCCGCAGGACAAAGCGGCTGGGATCGCGTGCCACGAACTGGTAGGCCCCAGTGCCGACAGGTTTTTGCGCCAGCACGGAATTGGCCACGTCCTTGCCCAGGAAGGCGCCAAAGTCCCTGGCGGTGCCGCTCCAGTCGCCGCCGGCCACCAGCGTTTTCATCGGCACGATGTACACCTGAGCAATGGAATCCAGCAGGCTGGGAACATTGCGGTCCAGCGTCAGCACCAGTTGCCCCGCCGCGTTGCACTTGACCATGCTGGCCAGCTTGGCAAAGGTGTAGGTCTTCTTGACCTCCGGGGTGAAGCTGGCGATGCTGAGCATGTTGGCGCGAATCTGCGCGGCCTGCGAGGTCTCACTGCCCACCAGCAGCGTGCGGCGCATCGAGTACTCGGCGTCCGCACAGGTCATGGTCGAGCCGTCGTGGAATTTGACCCCTTTGCGCAGGGTAAAAGTGGTGGTCTTGCCGTCCTTGCTCTGGGTGAAGGCGGTGGCGAGCAGCGGCTCATACTTGCCGAAGTTGTCGAGGTAAAGCCCCTCGAACATCTGCATGACAGGGAGCACGTCCCAGGTCACGACGGCCTGCGCGGGCTCCACGCTGGCGGTGGCCGAGGCGATCTGATACACCAACGTGTCCTTGGGCGTTGCCAGGGCGGCGGAGGCGAGCAGGGCCAGAGTGAGGGCCGAACTGAACTTGGGCAGGAAACGCTTCATGGGTGAACCTCCAGAGCAAGAGACGGCGTGTGTGTAGGCGGGGCGGTCAGGATCAACGGTAGAGGCAGAGGGGTCAAACTCAGGGCGAGGGGCCAGGTGGTGGCATCAGCGGTTCCGCGGGTCCAGGGCCTCGGCCAGGGAGTCGCCCAGCAGGCTCCAGCCCAGGCTATAGGCGAAGATGCACAGTCCCGGAAAGAGGGTGACGTACCAGTACGCGAAAGGTTCGCCGGGCGGTCCCTGGATCCACTTCTGGGCCAGAGCGATCAATTGCCCCCAGTCGGCGTAGCCAAGAGGTGTTCCCAGTCCTAGGAACGACAGCGTGCCGGCCACGATGGGCAGGCTTCCCATCTCCAGCACCACGATCGTCAGCAGCGGGCCGATGGCGTTGGGCAGGACGTGGCGTAGGGCAATGCGCGAGCGGCTGGCCCCCAGGCTCTGCGCCGCCGCCGCGAATTCCAGTTCGCGCAGCCGCAGCACCTCTGACCTGACCACACGCGCCAGCCCCGCCCACGACACCAGACTCAGGGCGATGATGATGTTCAGCAGGCCTGGCCCCAGCGCGGCCACCAGCACCAGGATCAGCACCAGCGCGGGAAAGGCGAAGATCACGTCGGTCAGGCGCATCAGGATGTTGTCGGTCACGCCGCCCAGAAATCCGGCGGCCAGGCCTACCAGACTGCCCACGGTCACCGTGATCGCCAGCACCGTCAGTCCTAGGAAGAACGCGGTGCGCGTTCCCCAGACCAGTCCGTAGCGGATGTCGTAGCCCGCGACGCGGCCCAGCGGTGCGTCGGCAGCCGGGGGGTTGGGCTGCGCGGCAAAACCCACGCGCGGCATCTGCAGGCAGGCGTCGGGGGTCGCCGTCACCTCGCGCAGGTAGGCGAGCGGACCGGGAATGGTCTGTCCTTCGGTCATGCCCAGCGCGCGGCGGCAATTGCCCTGTGGGGGGGCCAGCACGGGGGCCAGCAGCGTCACCAGTACAAACAGACTCACCAGCACGGCCCCCACTCGGGCCAGGCGATTGCGGCGAAACAGCCTGGCCCAGAAGCCAGCATTTGCCTTGGCCTTGACCGTACGAAGCTGGCTTTCACCCGCGGTGGTCATCCGTACCTCACGCGGGGGTCAATGACCGTGTAGGCCAGGTCAAGGGCGAGGTTGATCACCACGACAATTGTTGCCGCGAGCAGCGCGAAGCCCAGCACCCCGGGCAGATCGCCCAGTGCCGCAGCCTGCGCCGCCCACGCGCCCACGCCAGGGTACCCGAACAGCGTCTCGGCGATCACTGCGCCCTGCAGCAGCCCGGACACGCTCAGGCCCGCCAGCGTGACGACGGTGAGCAGGGCATTGCGCCGCGCGTGTTTGCGGATCACCATTCCCTCCGAGATGCCCTTGGCGCGGGCGGTGCGGATGTAGTCGCTGTTCAGGGCCTCGAGCATGCTGGTGCGCGTGCCCTTGATCAACCCGGCGCTGCCCACCACCATCAGGGTGAACACGGGCATGATCAGGTGTTTGACAGCGTCCCAGAACACGTCGAGGCGCCCGCTGAGCAGCGCGTCGATGGTGACCATCCCGGTCACGCGTTTGACCTCACCGGTCAGCAGGTAGATCGCGCTGTCGTTGCTGAGATTGCCAGTCCCCGGCAGCAGGTTCAGCGCGCCGTAAAAGATCACGAGGAGCCACACGCCCAGCACGAAACTGGGGGTGCTGTAGCTGACCACGGCGATCACCCGGATCACCGCGTCGGCAGTTTTGCCTCGCTGCACGGCCGCTTTTGAGCCGAGCCACACGCTCAGGCCGATTAGGGGGACCAGCGTGAACAGCGTGAGTTCCAGCGTCGCGGGAAAGCGGGCCAGCAGGGTCTCGAGCACCGGCTGCCCGCTGGTGCGCGAGAAGCCCAGGTTGCCGCCCAGGGCCAGCCCCAGCCAGCGCCAGTACTGCTCGAAGACGCTGGCGTCCAGATGATTGGTCTTGATGATCTCCGGGATGCGGGCCAGCTGCGCCAGATCGGTGGTGTAGGCCACGGCACGCTGCTCCACCGGAATCAGTTGCATGACCAAGACAATGAGAAAGGTCACGGCCAGCAGGATCAGCGGCAGCGCCATCAGGCGGCGAAGGACGAAACTCAGCACGGAGCTTCCCGCCTGAAAAGATAGAGCCGTCGCGCCAGATCCACGTCGACCAGCGCGAAGCCCTCACTAAACAGCCGCATGAAGACGGGCCGCGTGCGCTGCCGCCACTCCAGCGCCAGCGCACGCTCACCCCGCAGCAGGGCGTAGTAATCCTGTCCCGGAACGCTCATCGCCAGCGTGTCGGGGAGTCTGTCCGGCAACCCGGCAAGAAGGGGATCGAACGCCTTCCCCTCCGGCCAGGCCTGATCGGGGCGCCCGGCCAGATGCGCCTCCACGCGTGGACTGTTCAGGTCCCACTCGGCCTCCAGGCGGTCCGAAGGTGCGCCCGCGCTGATGTTTTCCATCTCGCCGTACTGGTCGGGTAGGTAGGTGCGGACGGTGGCGCCCAGCCGGTGAATATTGAGGTGTGCGTTGACGGCCAGCAGCGGGTCAAAGGTCCAGCGGACCTGCGTGATGCCGCGTTCCAGGCACCATTGCCGCTGAAAAGTTTTGAGGCGCTCTCCCAGATGCTGCTGGCGGTAGGCCGGATGCACCCCCATCCGGTGCGAGTGCTGTACCCCTGTCATGGAGGTGGGCAGGGCCTCCAGGTAGGCCCAGACCTGCCCACCTGCGTCCACCGCCCCGGCCACCAGACCGCCTACGTGTTGAATTACGCGCAACATCACCGCGTCTTCGGGTTTGTCGGTCTGCCCCCAGATGGCGTGCGCCAGCGGCACCGTCGCCGCCAGCTCCTGCGGGCCGCGCAACTCTCGGAGCGTCAGGGCCTCGGGCAGGCTGGGTGTGGTGGCAGGCGAGGTCACGCTCAGCGCCCTGCCACCGGTTGCTGCAGCGGTCCAAGCGCAAATTTTTGCTGCGTGATGGTGTCCAGAAAGGGCAGATCCAGCGTAACGCCGATGCCATGACCGGCTGGCACCGGCATCATTCCACCCACAGTTTCCAGCGGCTCGTGGATCAGGTCGCGCGCCCAGTAGCGCGAGGAACTGCTGGTGTCGCCCGGTTTGCTGAAGTTCTCCAGCGTCGCCAGGTGGATGTTGTGCGCCCGCCCGACGCCGCTTTCCAGCATGCCGCCGCACCACACCGGGGCGCTGAACGCGGCGGCCACGTCGTGCACCCGCCGCGCCTCCAGGTGGCCGCCGACACGGCCCACCTTGATGTTGACCAGTCGGCAGGCCTCCGTTTCCAGCGCCTTGCGGGCGTCCTGCGCAGTGGTGATGCACTCGTCGAGGCACAGCGGCGTGCCCATCAGCGCCTGCAATTTAGCGTGATCGCGCATGTCGTTCCAGGCCAGCGGCTGCTCGATGTAATCGAGCCCCAGGGTGTCCAGTTCGCGCAGGGTGTTCAGGTTCGCCAGCGAGTACGCGGCGTTGGCATCCACTGTGACAGGGGTCTCAGGCAAAGCCGCCCTGACCGCCCTCACCACCGCCACATCCCAGCCAGGCTGGATCTTGAGCTTGATTCGCCTGTAGCCCTGTTCGGCGTGGGCCACAGCGCTGTCTACCGTGGCCTTCACCGAGTTCTGAATTCCCAGCGAGACGCCCACGGGCACTGCCTCCCGCACGCCGCCCAGCACCGTTGAAAGCGGCCGCTCCAGACTTCTGCTCCACAGATCCCAGAAGGCCATCTCCACGGTGGCCAGCGCCATGCGGTTGCCGCGCACACCTGAGAGCTGACGCATCACCTGTTCAGGATTGGCCCAGTCCCGGCCCAGAAGATCAGGCAATACGGTGTCCTGAAGCAACGCCAGCGCCCCGCTGATGGTCTCCTCCCGGAAATCTGGGCGGATGTCCATGACACCTTCTGCCACACCCTCGAGGCCCTCGCCGAAGAGCCGCAGCAATACGAAGTTTTTCTCGGTCATCACGCCAAAAGACGTTCTGAACGGCTTGAGCAGCGGCAGAGAGACCACGCGCAATTCGGCGCGGTCAATCTTCATGGCACCGTCCAGCAACGAGGTGGCTTGACGCTCGGATACAGGCTTGGGAAGGCTCGCTTGACAGCATGAAAGCTCCTTGTCTACGGACAGGACGAGACTGCCCAGACGCGAGAGAGGTCAACGTGAGAACCGCGATTGCATTTAATTTTGCGACATCCTAGCGATACGCAAGGCGTTTTGCAAGGGCAGAGGCGCTGGCCGTCTTCCCCTTTACGGCTGTAAAGCTCCAGAACGTCTCATTCCACGGTCCCATGCCCCTTTTTCCTGGCCTGCAACCTGTAAACCAATTTTCTGACCGTGCCTCAGTTCACCGCGCCGCGAACCAGCATCAGCGCGACGGTGTATTCAGGCGCACCCGGCGTTTCCTCGATTTCAAAGTCTTCCAGCACGGCCCACAGGCGACGTTTCAGTTCCGTGGCTTTCTCCCGGCTCAGGTGCATGTGACCGATGTTGAGGAAAAACGGCTCGTCGCCGAAGAACAGTTCATGGGCCGGGCCATGTCCGTCACCGATCAGGAGGCTGAGATTCTCCGCGTTGCTTTCCAGCCAGAAACCCCAGTGCGGGGAATGCTGATGCAGGACCCGGGCGCTGTGAGCGATTACGATTTCCAGTCGGGGCAGCAACTGGGCCGAGGCGAAAGCTTCAAGCGTTTCTGCGCCCGTGACCTCGTAGGGAATGAACCAGCGCCCAGGCATGCGGTAGCGCTTGATGGACCGGCCTGCGCGGGCGTCCTGCCGTTCGATCACGGCGATGTCGGCCTGGATCAGTTTGCCCAGCAGGTAATGGGCGCGTTGCACGCTGACGTTCAGGTGCGCGGCCACCTCCGAGGCGCTGCATTCCGCATGCATCAGCAGGTCCAGTAGCGGGTGCAGCTTGACGTCCAGCAGCAGTGTCGCCTGCTCCGCGTTGGCTGTCCGCACACCGTTCATACTGCAGAGCTTAGAGCGCCGCTTCTCCAGAAACCGCCTTTCATCTGGAGTTGGCGCGGCACACACTCGTGGTATGCCCACCCACCTGTGGAACCGCTCGTTTGTGATCTGGCTGCTCGGCACGGCTCAGAGTCAGCTGGGCTCGGCGCTTGCGGGCATCGCCCTGAGTTTTCTGGTGCTGCATCAGACCGGCTCGGCGGGGCAGATGGCGCTGACCCTGGCCTGCGCGCTCGCCCCCAACCTGCTAATGCCGCTGGCCGGGGCGCTGGTGGACCGCGTCCACCTGAAAGTGCCGTTGATCGGTGCGGACGTGGCGCGTGGGCTGTTGCAGTTCACGGTGGGCGGCCTGGCCCTGGCGTGGGGCGAGGTGCCGCTGTGGCTGGTGAACGGGGCAGCCGTGCTAACCGGGCTGGCGGGCATCTTCGCGGGACCGGCCAGCAGCGCGGCTGTGCCCGGCCTGGTCCCTGAACAGGAGTTGACGCGGGCAAATGGCCTGATCGGCGGCGTGGGTCAGGGTGCGTGGTTGCTGGGAACCCTGCTGGGGGGAGCTCTGGTCACGGCGTTCTCGCCGGCACTCGCGATTGTGCTGGACGGCGCAAGTTTCCTGGTGATGGCGGTACTGTTGCTGCTAGTGCAGTTGCCCCGACGTGAGCTGAAGACCGAAAGAGTAGAGTCGGTCCTGGGGAGCGTGGCCAGTGGCCTGCGTCTGATGCGCCGTTCACGGGTTTTGTTGTTCCTGCCGCTGATTGCCCTGTTGCTCAACGCCAGCCTCGCGCCAGTCCAGGTCCTGTTGCCCAAACTGCTGCTCGGCGGCGCCGGAGCGCAGGGGTACGGTCAATACCTTGCTGCCGAGAGTGCCGGAATGCTGGTGGCCTCTGCCCTGCTGGCGCTGATCGGCCCGCGACTGCCCCTGCGCCGCACGGTTGCGCTGGGGCTCGTTGTGTTGGGGAGTTCGTTGTTTTTGCTGATCGGATTTGCCGCGCCTCCGGCCCTGCTTGGAATTGGTGTGTTGATGGGCCTTGCCATGGCTCTTGTCAATACGCCTGTCATTACCTTGATGCAGCAGCTGGTGCCGCCCGCCTTTCTGGGACGTACGTTTAGCGTGCTGGGCATGGTGGCCACGCTGGGGATGCCCTTAACGCTCCTGGCGCTCTCCCCCGTGGTGGACCGGTTCCCGGCAGCCCTGTTTTTCATGGTGGCTGGTGGCATGACCGTGTTGATGGCGCTGGCCTGGACGTGGGTGGTGCTCTCCGAGCGCAAGTTGCCGGATTTGGAGACTGAGCCCGGAGGGTTTCGGGCGGGCTAAAATCGATCTCTGCTGGGATTGCGATAGCGATGACCAGCTACTGGGTGACAGTAGGGTTTTGACGATGGGTTTGAGGTTGAGCAAGCATTGACGCGAGATGGAATATTATGGCGTTATACGACTTGAGAAATAGCTCGTTGGTTTATTCTTGTTTTCCCCCTGAGCTTTTGCGTGTGCGTAAGCATGGGAAGCTGATACAGGACGAGGGGATTTGCTTCTTATTCTATAACGTCGTTATATTTGAGCATGCATCCTAGTGATGAACAGGCCCAGAAGATCGTCCGGGCGTTACAAACCGCCGATCTGGACGCGCTCATTCCTGCAATGGCCCCACGGTGGCCTGCGGCGACTGTTCCCACCACCCAGGTCTACTCGCTCCTGCGTCATATTTTTGCTCAGGCTCAACAAGACAGGCTAAACCTCCTGTCTCCCCCGCCCGATTTTCACGCCTGGTTGCTGGAACAGGCCAGCAAGAACGTTAACGCAGCTCCCGCCAAACCGAACACCGTTCGCCTGCGTCTCTCGTTGCTGTCGACCCTTTACAGCGCGCTGCAAGATCAGGAACTGCTGCTGGTCAATCCCTTGCGGGGGCTGCAGCGCCCACCCAACGAGCGCTCCGGTGCACCATTACTCCCCAGAGCCGATCTCGAACGCCTTCACCTGCAGGCCCAGTCCGACGACACGCTGTATGCCGCATTGATCCTGATCGATCAGCACGCTTACCGAGTTCGGGACCTGCTGGCCCTGACCTGGCAGGACTTCGATTTCACTACCGGGAGTGCCCTACGGCCGCACGCCGTCACCCGTCTGAGCGACATTGCCCTGAAAGCGCTTCAACCCCTACTCAAAGCGGCCGGAGGCGAACTTTACGCTGTAGGACGGGTCTTCGATTACCCTGGTGACCGCGAACTGCGCGGAGCACTATTTCGCGCCTGCAAGGCGGCCAACGTCACGTATACCCCCCCCGGAGAACTCCGCCGCATTTCCCTGCGGGATCACCCTCACACGCCGCAGAGTGCAGGCTTCAGCGCAGAGGACACTCGCCGGCTGGAGCAGGCCATTCGTCTCGCTCAAGGCGTGGCCGACATGTTGGCTCCCGAGGTAGAGCCGGAGCCTTCCCGTTAACGCTGGAATGCTCTTAGATCACACCCATTTCCAGGTCTGACGCAGATTCGATCTTCCAGAAGGAGTGCAGCCCCCAGGCAAGGACCAGAGTAAACGCCTCTCTATTGCATGGCCATTTCCTGATATGCGTGATCAACGAGGGATGAGACCTGCGCTTGGAGCCTTCGAGTCAGCAGTTCATTGCGCACAGATCGCCGCAACGTTCCTGTTCTCAGACCTATGTATACGTTTTTACTTCAGCGGATGACTCCTAGCAGCCGCGGTGGGGCAGTTCAGCTCTCCTGGGCACGCCTTCCCTCCTGGAGGGCGGGAAGGCAAGTATGAGCTGCCGAGTAGCCGCACGTTTACCGATTGCTCTGGCAACCTCAACGCAGCACTGAGATTAGGGGTGAGATCACCGTTTGCCCTCCTACGACAAGCGACAGTGCCCTCATGAAAATTTCAAATGTGCTGTACATCCTCGGTTACGCCTCCATCATCGTCTCGGCCACCAACTTCCTGCGCGGTAAGACCAAGAGCGGGCAGGACCAGGACGTCAAGGAACGCGACGGACTGTTCCTGGGCCACTGGGCACCCACCTTCTTCATTCTCGCCAAGGTGGCTGAGGACCGCGAAAAAGAAGGACGCAGCATGCTGGACTTCAGCTGAGCGCTTAGTTTGATGCACAGAGGGTGGCCTGAAGTTCAGGCCACCCTCTTTAAGTCGTAAAAGGGTTGCAATAGCCCGAGGCCTTGCAGCCCTACGGAGTGCAATTCACACCTGCAGCACAGGTCTATGCACCAACTCTTTCATCAGTTTTCTTTCGTTCGATCCACACGTCAGGTGGGGTTGACTCGGTTTCGAGTCGCTAAGGTTAAGCAGCTGTAGCCTGGCACTCGGCTTCCAGGGGCGTCAAGTATCCCAGGCTCGAATGCCGCC